>NZ_JQKS01000090.1:0-1103 GCF_000746145.1 Methylobacter sp. BBA5.1 | reverse complement strand
CAAGAGAAAGCAAAACTGCAGGCCGAAGCCGCAACCAAGCTGGCCGAACGGGCAGCCGAGCAAGAACGTCTGCATGAAGCCACCGCGCAACGTATCAGTCGCCAAATGGAAATCCTGATGCCGATTGACAAACCGACCCCATATCTGCAAGACAAAGGCATCCAGGCGCACGCCGGCGCTCTGACGGATAAGGAAGGACAAACGACCTACATCCCCGCCTTCGACGTGGACGGCAAGCAATGGACAATGCAGTACATCCAGGAGGACGGCACCAAGCGGTTTGCCAAGGACAGCCGGAAGGAAGGATGTTTTCATCCGGTTGGCGGCATGGGTGCTCTGGCGGTAGCGCCGGTGCTGGTCATTGCCGAGGGCTATGCTACGGCAGCCAGTTTGTCTGAGGCGCTGGGCCAGGCTACCGTCGCAGCCTTTGATTCGGGCAACCTGCCCACTGTTGCCCGCGCACTGCACGAGAAATATCCTGATAAGCCGATCATTATTGCCGGCGACGACGATAGACGCCTAGAGGCTACCCAGGGAATCAATCCCGGCCGGATGAAAGCCGAGGAAGCGGCAAAGGCTGTAGGCGGCAGGGCGATCTTCCCAATCTTTGCACCTGGAGAGCAAGAGGATAATCCCAAGAGCTTCACCGATTTTAACGATCTTGCCACCAAAAGTGAGCTAGGGCGGAATGGAGTTGAGCGCCAAGCTATAGCGGCTATAAGCAAGGCGCTTCTTGAAAAGGAGGAACGTCAAGAGCGGATGCAACAGCTCGAACGGGAACAGAAGCAGGATATTACACAAGAGCAGCGGTCGCGTCGCGCTATGAAAGTCGGATAGTCCAAGTCGTTTGTAAAGGTTATCCACAAATTCTGTGGATAACCTCGTCAATATTTCGCCATAATTTCAGCTAACTTTTTGTAAAGTATGAAATTTAGTTAAATTGGCTAAAAACTTATCATCGCGATGTTTTATAATCCCCATCGCCTGCACATTCGCACCTGAATTACAAAAGTCCCAATCGGTATGGAGCCGAGACGAGTCAAGTCAAGTCAAGTCAAGTCAAGTACAGAGCTTAACTGGAGTGGACGATTTTTCTTGACCGC
>NZ_JQKS01000089.1:0-1162 GCF_000746145.1 Methylobacter sp. BBA5.1 | reverse complement strand
GAACGGTTGTCGAGATTTTGCGCGTTAAACATGCGGCGCAGCAGTGGCCTTAACTGGTCGCTGATGAAGCTCTCGTATAATGTATTATACGGGCCGCAAACCGTTGATTAGCAAGGTTTGCGATTAAGTTAATGATGAGTTATAGTAAAGGCGTTTTAAGGCGCTAGGGTTCCGAAGGAAGCTGGAAACTATGCGTGAGAAGAAAAACAAAAAAATAAGCCCCTGAACATCTATGAAGCCGTCGTATATATATCTTGCCGGATGTATTTTCGACTTCATAAACACGCAGGGGCGCAGAACTTACGGGGAAAATTTAGCATAATGCGTATACATAATCAAACTGATTCGTCCTTAATGGCGAATCGCCCTCACGACACTGGCCGGCAAGAAGACAGGCTATGTGTCAAATAATCTAATCCTTGGCAATAAATGCGGCCATAGCCCGGACGCTCCCCGGTTTTTCTCAGCGCCGGAAAAACACGCTAAACGCCCTGAAATCCTGCGTCGCGCTCAAGTCGCCATTCAAGACTATTTCAGAAAGCCCGAAATCTTGCCGCTGTTAAACGCAGCGAATCAGTCGGATCGTCAACAGCGCAGCGAGCGCCGCGAGGCTTGCATTGATATTCTTGCCTGCATATTGCATTACACCGATCTGGTCACGCTTCGCGTCGCCATCCCGCAGCCGGACGGCTCGACCGCTGGCCTTACCATGCCTTACCTTGCCGCTCTCTCGGGCTTAGGCGAGCGCCGGGCCGAGCGGGCGATCCGCGATCTGAAAGCGGCGGGCATCATCACTGTTCACCCGATCTGTGAAAAACTGAAGGACGGAACCTACAAAGGTCAGGCCGCGATCCGCACCGTTAGCAAGCATTTATTCACGGTTCTAGGCTTCTATGACTGGCTAAGGCATGAACAACGCAAGGCGCAAGAGCGGCGAATGAGTAAAATCGAGAAAAAGCGTCGTAAGGCCTTGGCTAACGTCCAGATGGGGATCAATGCGGCCAACCTTAACACGCCGGAACGTACCGGCCATATGGCATCCGCAGCGGAGCATATCGCCTCTATGAAGGCGGCTCTAAAGCGCCGTCCACCGCCAGCCTAACCCATACCCACCCATAGCCCTTAAAAACGCGATCCTGAGCGCGTACGGCCCTCTATTGCC
>NZ_JQKS01000088.1:0-1217 GCF_000746145.1 Methylobacter sp. BBA5.1 | reverse complement strand
TTAAGCAAAAAGCTAATAAGTTATTTTGGGGTTAACGACCTAAAAACATTACTTGCAAATATCAAAAATGCTCAAGCAATTGCAGGTGGAATTGCCGCTCTCCTATAGGTAGCAATGACACGACTTAACTAGCCCTTCAGTGGACGCAGTCGCTATCGCGGCTGCTGTCCGAGATTCATATGCCGTTTATAATCGACCAATTATGGCACATCTGAGACTGTCACTGTTTGAAGCTGTCAGAGCAAGATCAGAATTATATTTATAAACCAAAAAGCTCCAGTCAAAATACTTGACATATTAGGACTTAATACCCTAATTTAACACTTGAAGGCCGGGTTTTACGCTCAGGTCAATTACCGGAGGATTTCCGATGAACAAAACTCAAAAACTATCACCTGCTGCTGCCAGTCTAGTTGCTGAACAGATCTTACCTAACCGAATGGATGAATTGGAATTACCTCTACAGCGCATACCGGCCATCCCTATTGCACCGCCCGGATTTGTTTTAGTTGATGTTATCCTGCCTGCGCATCAGGCGTTAATTGCCAGGGAATGGGCAGAACTTGCCCAAGCAAAGATCGGTACCGCACTGAATGATCAAATCGAAGCCATGGGCAAAGACTAAGATGATGCGACGAGCATCCGAGTGGGCAGCAGTGCTGCGAAATTGTTAGCCTGCATCAGTCATATTTGCAAAAGACATGGGCAAGAGGAAGCTTATTATAAAAGCGACATCAGATAGTGGTACAGTTTGGGCTCATGATGACACACCGCCGAGCATCCGAATGTGTACAATCAGGTTACAGTTTTGATCAACTAAAAATATTGGAACAACAGGAGAATAGAGTTTGAGTCGCCCAGACACAACCATTAGACGTGAATGCCTGTGTCCGGCCGAAAGATGGACTCAGCCAACCGGGGAGGAAATACGCGAGGTACTGCGCCTCGCCGGCGGACTCACCGGTAGCAAGACGGCAAAGATGCTTGGCCTTGGCGCTAAAGGCGATCGTACGGTAAGGCGTTGGATCAGCGAAGATTCTCCGATTCCTTATGCGGCATGGGCGATTTTATGCAATCTCGCTGGATTCGGTCCAATTTGGAAAGACGGTTGAACGCCAGAAAGGAATTTTAGCCGCTAAATTTTTTGTTTAGATTCAGTAAACTGAACAATAATGGTTCAGCCGGATTGATGAATAGGGAATGGCTCTGGTTAGACA
>NZ_JQKS01000087.1:0-1217 GCF_000746145.1 Methylobacter sp. BBA5.1 | reverse complement strand
AGTCTGGCTTCCTGAATCCGGCTGCCGTCGCCCAGGACGTCGAGCAGGCCGAACGGCGCCGTCGGCTCGTCGACATCGGCCAGCATGTCGCGGAAAAAGGCTTCGTGTTCTTCCGGCTTCATCCCCAGCCGGGCCTGCGCGACAAAGTTGCGGAACGGCAGCGGCGCCGGCAGTTGCTCCGCCCGGCCCAACTGGTGCATCAGGATCTCCTCCAGCAGGATGTCGATCGTGGTGTGATCGATCGCCAGATGGTGTGTCAACAGCAACAGCAACCAGCGCTTTTCCCTGGGGTCATAGGCGGTGTAGCCGTTGATCAGCGGCGCCTGGCGCACGTCGACGCGATAATGTCTCGGATGGTAACGTTCCTGCAGCTGTTCGGCCGCCTCGCCGGCTTCAGGGTCGATGACGACCTCCTCGATCGCCAGTTTCGCGGAGCGCCAGACCACCTGTACCGGTTCCGGCAGGCCTTCCCAGGCCATGGCCGTGCGCAGGATATCGTGACGGTCGACTACCGCCTGCAGGGCGCTCAGGAAACTGTCGAGGCGTTCGCGCGTGTCGAACGCCATCAGGTACGGCAGCAGGTAGGCATCGCCTTTGGACTCCATCAGATGGTGGAACAGAATGCCTTCCTGCAGCGGCGCCAGCGGATAGATGTCCTGCACGTTGGCCGCCCCGCCCGGCACCGCGGCCGTGATTTGGTCTACATACTCAGGCGCCAGATTCAATAATTGAGAACTGTCCAGGGAACCAGCAACAGGCTTGTTGGCGGCGATGGGACCGTTTAACTTTAGAAACTCAATCAAAGCGGGCTTGGTATCACGCAACTCGGCAAGTAATGAGGGGGCTAATGCCTGTTTTTTTCCAAGAATGACCAACTCGTCATTTTCGATAGCGAGTGAGAGGTTTCTCTCGCTGAGTTGCTGTAATAGCGCGTCAATTTTCATATTCTGATCTCCATAATTTGTTCTTCTTCCACGGCTTCGGCCAGTTTGGCCAGCGTTGGAGCGGTAAATACCACTCTCACGTCCGCGGTTAATCCCTTCTGTCCCATCTTTTCAATCAGTGATATCGCTAACAAGGAATGTCCCCCCAGTTCAAAGAAATTATCGTGCCGGCCGACCTGGTCGATCTTGAGCAGTTCGGCCCAGATATCCGCCAGAGCCTGTTCGGTCTCGCCTTGCGGCGCTTCATACTGCCGCGTTTGCAGGGCGCCGGCA
>NZ_JQKS01000086.1:0-1339 GCF_000746145.1 Methylobacter sp. BBA5.1 | reverse complement strand
GCATCGGCGATGCTTTTGGCTGAATCATTAGCGCCAACACTGATATCTTTCGAGCCCAGGCTTCCTGAAACTGTCAATGTTTGAGCCAACACGTTATTAACTAAGCTTGCACCGACCGCATCATTCATAGCCGTGGTCGCCGCATCTTCGTTAGTCAGGCGGTGGTTACCCAGTATTTCTGTAGTAGCCCCGCTGATAGTCACATCAATAGTTTGATTGGCCTGGGAGCCGACATGAAATTGCTGCCCCGAAAAGCTGCCATCCAATAATTTTTTACCGTTAAAAGTCGTGGTGTTAGCAATACGATCCAACTCGCTTTGCAGCTGCCCCACCTCTTTTTGCAGATTCGCGCGGTCTGAGGCGCTGTTGGAATCATTCGCCGACTGCACGGCCAGCTCACGCATCCTTTGCAAAATATTAGTCGATTCCTGCAGCGCGCCTTCGGCCACCTGCGACAATGAGATGCCGTCATTGGCATTTCTGACTGATTGATCCAAACCTCTGATTTGCGAAGTCATCCGATCCGCAATGCCTAGGCCGGCCGCGTCATCCTTGGCGCTGTTGATTCTTAAACCGGAAGACAACCTTTCCATCGCCGTTGATTGAGCCGCTGAGGACCTGTTTAACTGGCGTTGGGCATTTAATGAAGATACATTTGTATTAATAACTTGAGCCATGACCCATCTCCTAAACTAGATAATGAAATTTTTATTTCATAAGTGTTATCGTCATCGCATCAAGAAACTTTAAAATTTTTTCAACAATATTTTCATTAATCTAAAAAACAGATCAGCTACGAAATTCTGTTCAATCGCAGGAGCGACTTGTCGATCGCCCCTGTTGAATTTCATTGCATTTAGCCTTGTAAAAGCTGCATCACATTTTGGGTTGAGGCATTGGCCTGCGCCAGCATGGCGGTACCCGCCTGCTGCAATATCTGCCCTCTGGCCAGGTTGGCTGATTCCTTGGCGAAATCGGCATCCTGAACCCGTGAACGTGCCGCCGATACGTTCTGCGAGACGTTCTCCAGGTTGGCAATCGTTGAACTGAACCGGTTCTGTACAGCACCCAGATCCGCCCGTGAATTGGAAATGGCCGCCAAGGCGCCATCGATAACCGATAAGGCATTGTTAGAGCCGGCTTGTGTGCCGATATCGATACTGGAGACTTTCTGCAAAGTAGACGATTGCGGCGTTGTGGCTGCGAATATGCCGCCTGTGGCATCTGAACTTGTCGCGGTAAAGGCTTTATCTGAATCCATAATCAGACTGCCGCCGATGGTCGCGGCATCGGTGCCTGATACGCCGCCGCCAGCGACAGTCGCCTTGACGCCCGCCAC
>NZ_JQKS01000085.1:0-1400 GCF_000746145.1 Methylobacter sp. BBA5.1 | reverse complement strand
TTATATAAAGTCAGATTCGTGATCACCGGGCTTGTCCAACAACCGGTTCAGATTGTGGTTCGCTTTGCTCACACAATCTAACCTTATTCGTTATGTTGCTGCACGTTGCCTCCTACGAAACACACGAACAACAGCTGCCACAAACCCAACTACTATGAGCCATGCAACGGAGTAAATAAAAACAACTGGGAGAACTAACGGATTCAAAAGGGAATACAAAATGTGCTCTGACTTACTGCACTCCCAACCAGCATCTAATAGCCCACAATGGCCGTTGTATCCGTCAGCGACAAGCCAAGCCTCTAGCATTACAAACCCTATGATCGGTGCCATTGCGATGAACCACCACGAAATGCGTTTGCATTGCATCCGCTGTTTACCCCTCTGCGACATAACGCCGAGCTAAGGAGCGCCGCGCTTTTGCGGCGTCTCGCTTGAGCGACGGGTTGGGCGGCACTATTGAGAAAGCAGCCATGACACCCACCAACAAAAAACAAAAAATGCGAGCATTACGGGCAATACCAACAGCACGCAAACAAACGAGAACTCACGATCTGAAATGGCTTTGCCATGCTTGGGCGAGAACAGCCAGCCAAAAAAACCTTCACCCAAAACATAAAGTGGCGGCCCGAAAGCGATAAGGAGAAACCACTGTATTGATGTATGAGGTAAATGTGGCCATAACTGGATTAAGAGCAACCCAGCAATAAAAAGCCAAGCAGTCGCCCGCGCGGGCAGCGACGAAAGCCATTTAGGTTTGCTCTTGTCGTTCATCTTCTATGATACCCAACGTGAAGCTAAGGGGCGGGCGCGATAGCGACCGTCCCACTTTAGCGGAATGTTATGTGCGATGCTTGATTTTGCTTCCATATACTTTTTTGATTGGAATCGATTCAAAATCTAATCCGTCTAAGCAACGGACATTTACCGCCCACCCATCAAAAGGCTTAGACCCTTCGAGAATTTCCTCTGGAGTTGGATCACTTGGACGCCTGAAAGGAAGGATGCCGCAGGTAGGGCAAAAGAAATCTTTTGCCGTTCTGCTTCCCCACTGATACAAAATAAGGTCTTCCCAGGGAGT
This sequence comes from Methylobacter sp. BBA5.1, assembly GCF_000746145.1. Taxonomy (NCBI): domain Bacteria; kingdom Pseudomonadati; phylum Pseudomonadota; class Gammaproteobacteria; order Methylococcales; family Methylococcaceae; genus Methylobacter; species Methylobacter sp. BBA5.1. The sequence continues at coordinate 319 of NZ_JQKS01000085.1, read as the reverse complement.
AAGTAAATTTAGATTCTCTTTCGGAATTCGGTGATTCAAAGCCCCACGCTTTTTGCAAATAGAGCAATCACAAACGCGCAGGTGATCTATTTCCGCCTCAATTTCAAAGCGAACTCTTCCGCAATGGCACGATCCTTTGTATTTAGTCATAGCATATAACGTGGAGCTAACTGGCGGCCGGAAGCAAGCGAAGCTTGCTGGAGGGCGTCCGTGTTGAGCGCAGGGTTGGACGAAGCCGCTACGCGGAGAAAAAGCCCCAGCGCCTGATTATTTATAGAATGTAACCTCAAGCCCTCACTGAGAGGGATCATTCCACGAC
>NZ_JQKS01000084.1:0-1599 GCF_000746145.1 Methylobacter sp. BBA5.1 | reverse complement strand
AGAACCCCATTCCGGCCATGTGGGTAGGAGGTGATCCACATGGCATACTTCGCCTAACAGACTTTATAAGGAATCTTATAGGCTATTTTCGCGGGCGCGAAAAAAATAATACAAAATTTGAGCACAAGTTAATTTTTTCGCGCCCGCGAAAATGTTTAAATGGCGGCGAACCGTTTGGTTTTTATGCCGCTTAGCTTGCTCCTGGCCTGAGCAAGATCGTAGAGGTTTTGTTGCAATAACCAGCTTTCCGGGCTGCCGCCAAAGCCAGAGGACAAGCGCACCGCCATTTCTATGGAAATGCCAGAATGGCCGTTCAACAGTTCTGAAAGTGTTTTGCGCGTTACGCCCAACCCTTCGGCGGCGGCGGTGACGCTCAAACCTAAAGGTTCAAGGCACAACTCCCGAATGGTTTCGCCGGGGTGCGGTGGATTCATCATAGCCATAGTTTTACCTCATCTAGTGGTAATCAATTAAATCAACGTCAATGGCATCGCCATCATTATTGAAACGGAAAATTAACCGCCAATTGCCCGATACATCAACGGCATGAAATCCGCTGAGTTCGCCCTGCAAAGGATGCAGCCGCAGTCCAGGCAAAGCCATATCAGACACTACGCGGCTGGCATCCAGCCTAGCCAGTAATGACCGAAGGCGTTTAACCTGGTCTTGCTTGATGCCGCTTTTGTCATCGTTTTCATACAGGGCTTTTAAGCCTTTGTGTCTAAAGTTTTTAATCATGAATAAGCCGTCCGTGGAATAAAATATTAGCGCTTAGTGTAACGTATAACGTTATAGGTGTCAATTGGGATTTTGTGCGCGCAACGGGCGTTATGTCAAATAGCCAGCCTATTAAACTATTCGCTGTTGCATTTTTATCTAGTAATTGTCAGAATGCTTGCTATTATAATTCTATCATTACTGTGAGGCTTTTATGACAGTCACTATCGACACCCCGAACGCCCGGCGGCTGGTGGACGCCGCCGCCATTCGCGGCGCGGCCATCGTCGGCCAGCCCGGCGGCTGGTGCGTCATGCTCAAAATCGGGATGAAAGAAACCCCGCTCGGGACGCAGCGCACCGACAAGCCGCGCACTTGGAGCAGTCTGGATAGCTGCATGCAATACCTACGCGACGAGTTAAAAATTGTTAAGGTGGACGGCATCGACGCCAGCAACTACAGCGCCGCCACTGTCCATAGCAGGCGCAGGAAGGACGCCGCCGAACGGATGCGGGCCGCGCACGAAGCCGCCGCCTATCGCAACTGGCTGGCTGATGAGGTGCAGGAGGCTATCGACGACCCCAGGCCGAATGTTTCCCACGCGCAAGTTATGGCGGAGGCTCAGGCGATTATCGACAATGCCAGCCAGAAAGCCGGTTAATGCATGCGATTGAATGGCGGCCAAAGGCCAGCGCCGACCTGCTGGCCATTGTCGCGTATATCGCCGCCGACAACCCAACCGCCGCGCAGGCGCTAAAGAATAGCATCGAGGGCAAAGTGGCGGCTTTGGCGGAGCATCCGAAGCTGTACCGTCCAGGCCGCATTAAAGGGACGCGGGAGCTGGTGGCGCACCCTAACTACATTGTGCTGTATCGCATTGTG
>NZ_JQKS01000083.1:0-1637 GCF_000746145.1 Methylobacter sp. BBA5.1 | reverse complement strand
GGACTCATGGTCCCAGTGAGATCTCATCTTGGGAGGGGCTTCCCGCTTAGATGCTTTCAGCGGTTATCCTGTCCGAACATAGCTACCCGGCCATGCCACTGGCGTGACAACCGGAACACCAGAGGTTCGTCCACTCCGGTCCTCTCGTACTAGGAGCAGCTTCCCTCAAATCTCAAACGCCCACGGCAGATAGGGACCGAACTGTCTCACGACGTTCTGAACCCAGCTCGCGTACCACTTTAAATGGCGAACAGCCATACCCTTGGGACCTGCTTCAGCCCCAGGATGTGATGAGCCGACATCGAGGTGCCAAACACCGCCGTCGATATGAACTCTTGGGCGGTATCAGCCTGTTATCCCCGGAGTACCTTTTATCCGTTGAGCGATGGCCCTTCCATACAGAACCACCGGATCACTATGACCTACTTTCGTACCTGCTCGATGTGTCTATCTCGCAGTCAAGCACCCTTATGCCATTGCACTCATTGCCTGATTTCCGACCAGGCTGAGGGTACCTTCGTGCTCCTCCGTTACTCTTTAGGAGGAGACCGCCCCAGTCAAACTACCCACCAGACACTGTCCCCAGCCCAGATCATGGGCCCAGGTTAGAACTTCAAACATACCAGGGTGGTATTTCAAGGATGGCTCCACACCAACTGGCGTTGGTGCTTCACAGCCTCCCACCTATCCTACACAAGTAGGTTCAAAGTCCAGTGTCAAGCTATAGTAAAGGTTCACGGGGTCTTTCCGTCTAGCCGCGGGTATACGGCATCTTCACCGCAATTTCAATTTCACTGAGTCTCGGGTGGAGACAGTGTGGCCATCGTTACGCCATTCGTGCAGGTCGGAACTTACCCGACAAGGAATTTCGCTACCTTAGGACCGTTATAGTTACGGCCGCCGTTTACCGGGGCTTCGATCAAGAGCTTCGCGTGAGCTAACCCCATCAATTAACCTTCCGGCACCGGGCAGGCGTCACACCCTATACGTCCACTTTCGTGTTTGCAGAGTGCTATGTTTTTGCTAAACAGTCGCAGCCACCAGTTTATTGCAACCTCCTTCGGCTCCAGTCGCGAGGACCTTCACCTACCAAAGGCATACCTTCTCCCGAAGTTACGGTATCATTTTGCCTAGTTCCTTCACCCGAGTTCTCTCAAGCGCCTTAGAATTCTCATCCCACCCACCTGTGTCGGTTTGGGGTACGGCCACTGATAACCTGAAGCTTAGAGGTTTTTCTTGGAAGCCTGGCATCAATCACTTCGTCACTCAAAAGAGCGACTCGTCGTCACGTCTCAGCATAGAGTCTCCCGGATTTGCCTAAGAGACCTGCCTACTCGCTTAAACTGCCACTTCCAACCGGCAGCTGACCTAGCCTTCTCCGTCACCCCATCGCAGTTACCACCGGTACAGGAATATTAACCTGTTTGCCATCGACTACGCCTTTCGGCCTCGCCTTAGGTACCGACTAACCCTGCGTCGATTAGCGTTGCGCAGGAAACCTTGGGTTTTCGGCGTCAGGGTTTTTCACCCTGATTATCGTTACTCATGTCAGCATTCGCACTTCTGATACCTCCAGCCGACTTCTCAATCGACCTTCGCAGGCGTACAGAACGCTCCTCTACCGCTCATCCATAGGA
>NZ_JQKS01000082.1:0-1832 GCF_000746145.1 Methylobacter sp. BBA5.1 | reverse complement strand
GCATTCATCATTCACCTCGCCAATGCTTACGATCAAAAACACATTAGACTGTGCGGGCAACATCAATATCCCTGAAATTACAACTGTAGTACTAGGCGCATTCGGCATCGGGTTTAAAAGACCCGAGCCTGACCCCGCGATGCCGCAGATAGGCATACAAGGTGCTTTTGGCGATCCCCAGTTTTTCTGCGATCTCGTTTACCGTCAGCTTGCCTTCCTTATAGAGGGTTTCCGCGGCGCAGGCGGTGGCTTCGGCTTTCTGGGGCAGGCCTTTGGGCCGGCCGCCATTACGTCCACGGGCCCGGGCTGCGGACAGACCGGCCTGGGTTCTTTCCCGGATCAGGTCGCGCTCAAACTCGGCTAATGAGGCAAACAGGTTAAAGCTCAACCGGCCTTGCGGGGTGGTGGTATCGATGGGATCGTGCAGGCTTTGCAGGCCGATCTTTTTTTCCATCAAGTCATTGACCAGGCCGATCAGGTGATTGAGCGAACGGCCTAACCGGTCCAATTTCCATATCACTAACACATCGCCAGGGCGGAGGTTACGGATCATCTCGTTCAGCGCCGGACGCTCCGCGCGTGCGCCGCTGGCAATATCCTGATAAATCTTGTCACAGCCGGCTTTAGTTAAGGCATCGATCTGGAGCTCTAGATGCTGATCCCGGGTGCTCACCCGGGCATAGCCAATTTTCATAAACGCTGAATCCTTAAAAAGTTTGATTATCTCATTGTGAAACTGTATCTTAAACTTTGTTTTATGAAACCGCAATACGAAACAACAGAATCAATTACTTAGCGATCAACAGGACGTGCAGGCCCGGGTCTGATAAAACGAACATTTTGTCGAACCGGCAAGTCTGAAGAAAGGGTTATTATAATTCGTCAATATGACGTACAATGTTAGTCAATATGATGAATGTGACCCAGGAGGTTTTGCCATGCCCAGCAAAAAAGTGAAGACCGTACCAGAGCCCGTGCGCGTGGAAAGACTCGGTTTCCGTCTGGATGAACAGACGAAGGACTTGATTGAACGCGCAGCCCATCTGGAGTGCCGAAAAGTGACCGACTTTTGCGTGGCAGTGCTTGCCGACGCTGCACGCCGGACCATTGCGGAGCATGAGACACTCAGGCTTTCTGAACGTGACCGAGAGGTATTCTTCGATACGCTCATGAGTCCCCCCCAGGCCAATGAAAGGCTCATCCGCGCACTGGCGGAGCACAAGCGGCGGATCGTTTCGTAAATGCCTGCGCCGCCATCGCGCGATTTGAAAATCGAGCCGCTTGGACCTCATCACCATCGCGCTGGCTTTGCCTGCGGCGTCGAAAGCCTGGACCGCTATTTCAAAACGCAAGCCAATCAGGATGTGAAGCGTAAGATCAACGGCGTATTCGTTCTCGTCGATCCGCGTGAGCCGGCTGAAGTACTCGGCTACTACACCCTATGTGCGACTGCGCTGGCACAAGGGGACGTACCGGTGGCTGCCCGCAAGCATCTCCCACGCTATCCTTTGGTCAGTGCAACCCTCGTGGGCCGTCTGGCTGTCGCAGGCCATCAACAAAGACAAGGGCTGGGCGCACTCTTGCTCGCGGATGCGGTGCAGCGGGCTTACGCGAGTGCCAGTTCCATTGGATCTTCCATGCTCATTGTAGACGCCATCAGCGAGCAGGCCGCTGCCTTCTACGAGGCTAATGGCTTCGTTCGCTTACCAGACTCTCTTCGACTGATACTGCCGATGCAAGCGATTGCGAAGCTGCTGGAGTCGTAACCGCCGACAGATCCCGTTTCTGAGTCAAAGCCGCCTGGATGAGGGAGTACTGGCGTGCCCGCGGTC
>NZ_JQKS01000081.1:0-1928 GCF_000746145.1 Methylobacter sp. BBA5.1 | reverse complement strand
GTGCCAGCTGACCAGGTTCATCACGCCGGCGTGCGGCACCATGACGCCCTTGGGCTGGCCGGTGGAGCCGGAGGTGTAGATCACATAGGCCAGATGCCGCGGGGTCAGGCCGACTGCCGCCAGGTCCGGATTATCGGAGGGCTGATGAGCCCATTGTGCCGCGTCACTTGAAAGATCGATCACTCTGGCGCCGCCTGAGCGCTCTGCCAGCCGGGCCTTGAGCCCGGCATCGGTCAACAGCGCCAGCGGAACGCTATCGGCCAGCATGTAGGCCAGCCGCTCCTCGGGATACGCCGGGTCCAGCGGCACATAGGCTGCCCCCGCCTTGAGCACGGCCAGCAGGCTGATCACCAGCTCGAAGCCGCGTTCCAGGCAGATCGCCACCCGGTCGTCGGGCTTCACGCCCAGGCTGCGCAGGTAGTGCGCCAGGCGGTTGGCCCGGGCATTGAGCTCGGCGTAACTCAGCCGCTTGCCGTCCCATACCACGGCATCGGCCTCGGGGCTGCGGGCAACCTGTGCCTCGAACAGTTCGTGAAGGCAGCGGTCCCTGGGATAGTCGGCCTGGGTGGCGTTCCAGTCGTAAAGCACCTGGCGGCGCTCGGCCTCCGGCAGCACGCCGATCCGGCGCATGGCAGTGTCCGGTGCGCTTTCCAGGGCGTCGAGCAGGTTTTCCAGCGCCCTGTGCATCAGGGCGCACAGCCGTTCCGGCGCCGCCGGCGACAGGGTTTGCGCCGACAGCGAAAACCCTTCGCCCAGGTCATCCACGGATAACACGATCGGGTAGTTGCAGCGCTCTTCGCCCGATGACAGAATTTCGATACCCTGCCAGGCGGCGACGCTGCCCGCCGATCCCTCGGTCTGGCTGTACCGGTAGTTGAGCAGCGCGCTGAACAACGGCGCCGGCGCCTGCACGCCGCTGCAGCGTTGCGCCAGGCTCAGCGGCACATGTTCATGGCGCAGCAGGCCGGCCAGCCGACTCTGCACGTCACGGACCTGTTCCAGGACACTGCCCTGGGCCAGCCGCACTCGCAGCGGCAAGGTGTTGATGAACATCCCCAGCGTCCGGTCAGCGCCCTCGCCGCCCTGCATGCGCCCGAACAGCACCGTGCCGAAGACCACGTCATCGCGCCCGGAAGTCCGAGCCAAAACACTGGCCCAGGCCAGATGAAACAAACCGGCGGCGCTGATGCCCAGGGACCTGGCCTGTTCCCGCACCCGGCGCGCCAGGTCCTGGGCGATGGCTAGCCTGGCTTCCTGAGCCCGGCTGCCGTCGCCCAGGACGTCGAGCAGGCCGAACGGTGCCGTGGGCTCGTCGACATCCGCCAGCATGCCGCGGAAAAAGGCTTCGTGCTCTTCCGGCTTCATTCCCAGCCGCGACTGTGCGACGAAATTGCGGAACGGCAGCGGCGCCGGCAATTGCTCTGCCTGGCCCAGCTGGTGCATCCGGATCTCCTCCAGCAGGAGGTCCAGCGCGGTATTATCGAACGCCAAATGGTGAGCCAACAGCAACAGCAGCCAGCGCCCTTCCCCGGGATCATAGGCGATGAACCCGTTGATCAACGGAGCGACTCTCATGTCGAGGCGATACTGTCTCGGATCGTAGCGTTCCGCCAATTGTTCGGCCGTCTCGCCCGCTTCAGGGTCGATGACGACGTCCTCAATCGCCAGTTTCGCTGCGCGCCAGACCACCTGCACCGGTTCCGGCAGGCCTTCCCAGGCCACGGCCGTGCGCAGGATGTCGTGGCGGTCGATCACCGCCTGCAGAGCTGTCAAGAATCCATCGAGACGCTCGCGCGTATCGAACGCCATCAGGACCGGCATCAGGTAGGCATCCCCTTCGGATTCCATCAGGTGGTGGAACAGAATGCCTTCCTGCAGCGGCGCCAGCGGATAGAGGTCCTGCACGTTGGCCGCCCCGCCCGGCACGG
>NZ_JQKS01000080.1:0-1944 GCF_000746145.1 Methylobacter sp. BBA5.1 | reverse complement strand
ATCGACCGCATCACGGCCACCGTGCCGGGCGGGGCGGCCAACGTGCAGGACCTCTATCCGCTGGCGCCGCTGCAGGAAGGCATTCTGTTCCACCATCTGATGGAATCCGAAGGGGATGCGTACCTGGAACCGTACCTGATGGCGTTCGACACGCAGGAACGCAGGGACGGTTTTCTGGATTCTTTGCAGGCGGTGATCGACCGTCACGACATCCTGCGCACGGCCGTGGCCTGGGAAGGCCTGCAGGAACCGGTGCAGGTAGTCTGGCGCGCAGCGAAACTGGCGATTGAGGACGTCGTCATCGCCCCTGAAGCCAATGATGCGGCCGAACAGTTGGCGGAACGCTACGATCCGAGACAGTATCGCCTCGACGTGCGAGCCGCGCCGATGATGCAGGTTTATACTGCCTATGATAAGGCCGGCGACCGTTGGCTGTTGCTGTTGTTGAGTCATCATTTGGTGCTCGATCACACCGCGCTGGACCTCCTGCTGGAGGAGATCCAGATGTATCAATTGGGCCAGGAAGACCAACTGCCGGCGCCGCTGCCGTTTCGCAACTTCGTCGCGCAGGCGCGGCTGGGAATCAGCCGGGAAGAGCACGAAGCCTTTTTCCGCGGCATGCTGGCGGATGTCGACGAGCCGACGGCGCCGTTCGGGCTGCTCGACGTTCTGGGCGACGGCAGCCGGATTCAGGAAGCCAACCAGACTGTCGACGCGGACCTGGCGCACCGCCTGCGGAAACAGGCCAAAACCTTGGGCATCAGCGCCGCCGGCCTGTTCCATCTGGCCTGGGCCGCGGTGGTGTCACGGACTTCCGGGCGCGACGACGTGGTGTTCGGCACGGTGCTGTTCGGGCGCATGCAGGGCGGCGATGATGCCGACCGGGTGCTGGGATTGTTCATCAATACCTTGCCGCTGCGAGTGCGGCTGGCTCAGGGCAGTGTTCTGGATCAGGTCCGTGACGTGCAGAGCCGGCTGGCCGGATTGCTGCGCCATGAACATGCGCCGCTGAGCCTGGCGCAACGCTGCAGCGGCGTGCAGGCGCCGGCGCCGCTGTTCAGCGCGCTGCTCAACTATCGGTACAGCCAGGCCGATGCCCCGGCGGACAGCGCCGCTGCCTGGCAGGGCATCGAAGTCCTGTCGGGCGAAGAACGCAGCAACTACCCGATCGTGTTGTCCGTGGACGACCTGGGCGAAGGGTTTTTACTGTCGGCGCAAACCCTGTTGCCGGTCGCGCCGGAACGGCTGTGCGCCCTAATGCGCACGGCGCTGGAAAACCTGCTCGACGCCCTGGAAAGCGCGCCGGACACCGCCATGCGCCGGATCGGCGTGCTGCCGGAGGCCGAGCGCCGCCAGGTGCTTTACGACTGGAACGCCACCCGGGCCGACTATCCCAGGGACCGCTGCCTTCACGAACTGTTCGAGAATCAGGTTGCAGCGCAGCCGGACGCACCGGCGCTTGTTCACGACGGCCGGACTTTAACTTACGCCGAACTGAACACGCGCGCCAACCGGCTGGCTCATTACCTGCTCAGTCTGGGAGTCGGACCGGAAGCGCGGGTGGCGCTGTGCCTGGAACGCTCGCCGGAGCTGGTCGTGGGGCTGCTGGCCGTGCTCAAGGCCGGGGCGGCCTATGTGCCGCTGGACCCGGCGTATCCCGAGGAGCGGCTGGCGTTCATGCTTGAGGATAGCGCCCCGCTGGCGCTGTTGACCGATAGCGATCTCAAGGCCCGGCTGGCCGAGCGCTCAGGCGGCGTCAGGCTGATCGATCTTTTTGCCGATGCGCGGCAATGGGCTCACCAGCCTGACGCCAATATCGACTCGACCCGCCTGGGCCTGACCCCGCGGAATCTGGCCTATGTGATCTACACCTCCGGCTCCACCGGCCAGCCCAAGGGCGTCATGGTGCCGCACGCCGGCGTGATGAACCTGGTCAGCTGGCAC
>NZ_JQKS01000079.1:0-2002 GCF_000746145.1 Methylobacter sp. BBA5.1 | reverse complement strand
CTAGAGGCGCTATCGATGATATATCCCGTTTGTATTGAGCTTGGCCGTGACCACTACGCGCACGGCGTTGTAATTCCCGATCTGCCAGGCTGTTTTTCAGCGGCGGACGACTGGCAGGATTTGCCCTGGATGATTCAGGAAGCTATCGAGCTATGGTTTGAGGGCGAGGACTTGGAGCCGCCGGAGCCGACGCCTTTGGCGACGCTGGCCAAAGATCCGGATTTTTCCTACGGGGTTTGGCTGTTGTTTGATTCGGACGCGGCGATCTTGTCTTTGTTTTATCCGGCCCTCATCGAGCAAGATGCTGAAACGCAGCAGTTCATGGTGGAATTCGTCGATATTCCCCGCACCTATTCGGCGGGCGACAGCTATGACGAGGCCTTGCTGAATGCGGCGGACGCGCTGGAAATGGCGATTATGTCGCTGATGGATAGGGGGGAAGCCGTGCCGTTGCCGTCTGATTTGGACGGTAGGCCAAGCATTGCCTTATCGGCATCAATGGTCGAAAAATTAGCCCGGTATAATGTCCGCCGGTGATAATCGGAAGCATCACCGGGCTTTTTGTATCGATTATTTCGATACAGCAACAACCATGAATGATCCCCCTATTGGGCAATATTCAGAACCACACGCGGTCACGCCCGCATCAGATGCTATTACTCCAGCATTATGGAGCGTATGAGATTGCTCCCAATTGCACTGTGATCGATGTACCCATATGTAAGAAATGTTATGCGTGGTCGTTGACGTTCCTGCTGGGGGCGACAGAGTTGTACATCGACCTCCCCATGTTCCAGTTTGTGTTGCCGACTTTTCGCCTAACTTTTTCCACACGCCTGATATACAGTTAAGCAGCTGCCCCGTGCCATCCTGAGCAATTCCTCCATTATAACCGGCGCAGCTTGCTCCAACTGCCGCTACATAGTTCACTTTAAAAGCGTTTGCTTCATTGATGCCACGCGTCAATTGATTATCGGCATCTACATAATTCAGCCGGTTTGTGCCTCTGAGTTGGGCGTAGTAATTGTTGTTATAACGGTCATAAAATGCATCAGCGCCGTGATAGCCACGCGTCAATTGATTATCGGCATCCACATAATTTATCCGGTTTGTGCCATTGGGATCGACGTAATAGCCGGTATTATTGCTGTCATACATAATCTGGGTTTTTACTGAACTGGAAGAGGCCTGGCCGGCATTTGACGTATTGCCTGCTTGATCCACTGACCATGTTTCCATAGTCCACGGGCTATTCAAAGTCCGGAATGTTCCATTAATATTTTGAAGATGGACATTTTGACCATTTGCGCCTGTTAGTCTTACTACGCCGCCTTCCCCGGCTTGATTTCTAAGATGCACATTGCCGCCGCCCGCTGTAACCGTTTGCGAAGCCGTTACATCAGTGGCGTTGACTTGGTTCGCGTTGTTCAGGGTTTGGCCGTTCATGTCCAAAGTTGTAAACATCTGATTAACTTCGGGATGTCCTGGCACCGAATGCCGGCGCAGATAATCAGAAATAAGTTGGCCATTGTTAAAGTACAGCAAACCGACCAAATGCCCCGCTCCTGGCTGGGTGATATTTACTAACGGCATTGACCAACCGCCAAATGCCCCCTTGCGCGGTCGTAGGCGTAGCAGTTGGTGTATAGCCGCCGCCCGCACCGACTTTTGCCGCAATGCGCGGTGCTTGGCCAGCGGGGATTGCATTCCCGGCCATGGAAATAACCGTTGCTTGCAAATTGCCGGCGCTGGGCTCAAGGACCTCTGTCCGGAGTGTTTGACCATATGGATTTGTGCCATTAAACCCAGCTGGTAAATAGCCGGTGGCTGATAGCATCGCTGTTGTAATAACAGCTGGGGCCGTGGGTGTCGCATTTGCTTGGATGATTGCCCAGTTATCCTGTATGTACCTGGTCGATGCATCCAAAACAGCTTTAAAATGCTGCGCCGTGACGGTATCCCGCGTTTGTTTTTGTGCCTCGCCGGCCATTCGGGCATATCC
>NZ_JQKS01000078.1:0-2208 GCF_000746145.1 Methylobacter sp. BBA5.1 | reverse complement strand
TTAGCCACTGGCTCATTGCTGATCCAGTACAGCCCGATCGGGATGCTTTTCGTAGTGTTGATGCGTGCACCGACGGTGTATGCGGCCCCGCTGACGAACATGGCAGCAATACCCGCAACCGCGACGCCACTCGTAAAACGTTCCAAGATACGTCTCATATCTGAATATCCGCTTTGTACACTTGAATAAGCTTGTCGCTCAGCTTCGGAGCCGGAATCGAAGCCCGAGCCTGAAAGACAGGATCTTTGAAATAGAGCGGCTGTTTTCCGTAGATGGCCGGATAACCGGCAACGTAGATCACCATGTCGCCCGCTTTTTCGATTTCGCCTGATGCGTTCTTGCGCGGTCCCGGCATGCGCAGACATTCATCGGGCGTAAGCAAAGGCCGCTGTACTTCCTGGATCGTGCGCGACACCTGTCCCATCATGGCCGCTGTACGTCGGCCGCTGGTTGTAATCTGTTCCTTAATCACGGTGGTCTGCCCGGTCAGCCGCGAAAGATGCTCAGCCGTCTCGACACGGTTAGGCGGATAAGCATTTTGAACGTGACAATTGGAGGTAATCTGCTCATCATGGCCATAACCTGTTTCACGGCTACGAAGCTGGTTGATATCCTGGCAGATCAGATAACACTTGATGCCGTAACCAGCCACGAAAGCCAGCGACTCTTGCAGGATTTCCAGTTTTCCAAGACTTGGAAACTCATCCAGCATCATGAGCAAACGATGCTTATAGTGGGCTACGGGCCGGCCATTCTTGAACTCCATCTTGTCGGCCAACAGGCGTACGATCATGTTCACCATCACGCGCACCAAAGGCTTCAGACGGGATTTATCGTTCGGCTGAGTGACGATGTACAGGCTTACCGGGTCGTCATGATTCATCAAGTCTTTGATGCGGAACTCTGAGGCACTGACATTCCGGGCCACAACGGGATCGCGGTACAGAGCCAAGTAGGATTTGGCCGTGGAAAGGACCGAGCCAGCTTCTTCTTCGGGCCGGTCCATCATGTCCCGAGCCGCCGATCCGATAGCGGGATGGTTCTGACCGTCCTGGTGGCCGTAAGTCGCCATTTCCATCCAAAGCTCGGCAATGTCACGGTTTGGATCTGCCAGCATGGCATCGACGGATGGTAAAGTAGCCTCTGTGCCTTCGTGTTTGGCCTTGTAAAGCGCGTGCAGGATCACGCCAACCAGCAGCGCAAATGCGGTTTTTTGCCAATGGGATTCAAGGCCCTTGCCATCCGGGTCAACAATGAGGGAAGTAAGGTTTTGCACGTCGCCCACTTCGTTTTCCGTGCCAATCCGGATTTCATCCAGGGGGTTCCAGCACACGCCGCCATTGATCGATGCCGGCTCGAAGCGTAATACTCTATTTCTGGCGTACTTCTTTCTCCAGCCAGCGGTCAAGGCCCAAAGTTCGCCTTTCAGATCGGTGATCACGGCGCTGGCCGGCCATGAAAGCAGGGTTGGAATAACCAAGCCGACACCCTTGCCGGAACGGGTCGGCGCATACGTCAAGACATGTTCTGGCCCATTATGGCGTAGGTAGTGAAATTTACCATTCTTGTCCTCCCATCCGCCGACATACACACCGGCAGCCGTCGGCAACTCCTTGCCTGTCACGATTTCAAGAAAAGTTCTCGGTCGTGGCAATAGGCCCGCAGCTTGAATATCCTTTTGCCCGGACCATCGAGCCGAACCGTGCAGGTATTCGTTTGCTTTGGATGAGTTCGAGGAAATAACCTTAGCTACGGCCACGCTAAGCAGCCCAACAGTGGAAACCAACATACCAATACTTCCCGCTCGCATGATTTCATTCGGATACTGGCCATACCACATCGATCCCCATTGCAAGATCGACCAGGGCGTATAAATATGGCTGACATGGGCGCCAAGACTATCCTGATAGCTAAATGTATAGGCGAAAAACTGAGTGGCCGATTGCAGTCCGGCGCCAAGAGAAAGCACTCCCAAAGCCGGTAGCAGCTTATTGCCTTTCTTTTTGCCCCGAACCTGGGGGCCAACCGCATTGTTGTGTTTAGGTTTCATTGACTCCTTCCTTTCGATGTCCTGAGCGATCCTGTCGGACTAATCGTAACGGGATCGCCTACCACGATGCGCTTCAATCGCCTGGTCGTAGCCTGATCGATAGGCAGCACCATGACTTCATCGCCATGTTTCAGTAGCGCCAAAGCATGCCCATCGAC
>NZ_JQKS01000077.1:0-2211 GCF_000746145.1 Methylobacter sp. BBA5.1 | reverse complement strand
TCGTGGAATGATCCCTCTCAGTGAGGGCTTGAGGTTACATTCTATAAATAATCAGGCGCTGGGGCTTTTTCTCCGCGTAGCGGCTTCGTCCAACAAATAAATCCAGCGGACGCTAAACGCGCCGCTGATTTTAGCGTTAGGCCCGCTACTCATTAGTTTTCAGTCTACTTCAGACTATCAATAATATTACGGAAGGAGAAATTATGGATAAGGAAGAAGGGCTAGATATTGTTTTAAGCCCGATTCAACTTGCAGCAGTTCTCGAAAATGAAACAATAGAAGAAACTAGCTCTTTATCAAACAGACTATGGGGAGGTGTAACATTAGTAGCTGGAGCACTTGAACTTGTCGGTGCAGGCGCACTGTTTCTTATACCTGAACCTACAACCGTTACAAAGGTAGCCGGAGCCGCACTAGGTACACATGGGCTCGACACAACATCTACTGGGATAATGCAAATTGTCTCAGGGCAAACTAGAACTACAATGACCTCTCAGGCAGTATCTGCCGCAGCTACAGCTATGGGAGCAGATGATAAAACCGCCGCTAATGTTGGAATGGCTATTGATATTGCTGTCCCATTAATTGCAGGGTTCGCTGGACTAGCTCGCGCAATTGCAATTCGCAGAGGTGCGATTAGCTTAGTTGCTGAGGAAACAGCAGGAGGTCATACAATTGCACGCCATGTCGGTAAAACTGAAGCAGAACTTCGAGCGCGTCTTGCCGCTCAAAGCAGAATTCCAGCAGCAACTACATTCAATTCATTAAAAGACGCGGAACACTTCGTTGCACAAGCAATTAGAGCAAATAAGATCGCAATAAAAGAATGGGCGAAAAATGCTAATATTGGCCAAACCAAAGGTTTCAACTATCAAGCAGGTAAGGTTGTAGGAAAAGGTGTAGTTCGTAGTACCGGACAACTACAGAACATGACCAAGGTTACTGTTGTTATACGAAAAGTACGAGAAAATAATCGAATATACTTCATATTAACCGCTTATCCTAAACCATAAAAAGGCGTTTAACATGCAACAATCTGTAGACGACTACCCAGAAATATCTGAATTGATGTCGGGTTGGTTCCATCAAGATTATGATATTGAAGGGGACTCGGTTGAAGAAATTATTGGTTCATTTAACGCATCATGTTCTTCTAAGCAGAAAGGAAGATTAATAGAAGAAATTTCACAATTCCTCAAAATGGAAGATAACGTTTTAGAATCAGAATTCATAAGAATATTTAACCCGGATATAGAGCCAACTGGTTTTGCACCAACTACTAGAAAGTTTTTAGAGAATATTGTAGAGCTTCTTTCACAAGAATAATAATGTAGTTACAGAATCTTATTTGAATATGAATGGCCTAACAAAGCAAATGAGCCACGAAGAGTACGTCGAATTACAAAGAAAAAGGTAGCCGCAATAGTGAAAGGCATGCTCGACGGTACAATTAACTATCTTGAGGGCGCAATCGAGCTTTCATCGCTCCGGCATGAGGTGGAGGTTCCAGAAGATGATCCTGACTTCATTGCATTTACCGCAATTGCATCAGAAATAGACTATTTACCTATTGGTGCAGCAAGGCAGTATTGGTCTAAGGATGCGTTAGAAAGGCACGAGCCTGAGATTCAGGAATCGATAACGTGGGCAAAGGAATTTTCCTTAAAGCAGTGCAAATCACTGGCGGAGAGATTCAGTGCTTAACAATGCGCCCAACTCGGACGCTCGCTACCGCTCGCGCCGGTTAGCTTAGCCGTTATGTTTGAAAAGTCATGGAAACGGCGAAGTTAATTCAACCAGGGTTTTCGACCGCTGATGCTGAGTATCCTGAGATTCATCAGGAAGATGGCGATGTGACACTCAAATTCAAAGACTGGCAAGAGAATCAAATTGAGGTTTTCTTTGCTGACGCTGTTGCTTTTAAATGGCAAATGGCTGAGTCATTCCTGAGCGGTGAGCGAGATGATTCTTCTTATGAAATAAAAGGGTCAGACTGGCTGCAGTTACATGTAAAACAAGGTGAGATTGCAGAGTCTGAAGAATATAAGCATTACAAGTTCAATTTTAATGGGATTGGTCAGTTTGAGATACTCGCACTTAGCTATACGGTCAAAATATAACGAATAAGGTTAGATTGTGTGAGCAAAGCGAACCACAATCTGAACCGGTTGTTGGACAAGCCCGGTGATCACGAATCTGACTTTATATAAG
>NZ_JQKS01000076.1:0-2369 GCF_000746145.1 Methylobacter sp. BBA5.1 | reverse complement strand
CCGGTCATTTACCTGGAATCGGGCAACGCGATCGTGCAAGCCTTTCGGCAGGCACTGATCGGCGCGCTGGCGGCCATCGTCCTGGTATTGCTGCTTACCCAGCGCAACATCAAGAATACCCTGTTGATTCTCCTGCCCCTGCTGATGACGGCCATCCTGACCGGCGCCTCGACGGTGATCATGGACAATCCGTTCAATTTCGCCAACATCATCATCATCCCGCTGCTTTTCGGACTCGGCGTCGATGGCGGCATTTATATCATGTACCGTTTACGGAACCCGGCCGAGGAGGCCAGCGTACTGCGCACCAGCACGGCCAGAGGCGTGGTGTTCAGCGGCCTGACCACGCTCTGCAGTCTGGTCAGCATGGCGTTCACGCCGCATCTGGGCCTGGCGAGCATGGGACAACTGCTGGCCATCGGCCTGATACTGACGATTGTCTGCACACTGATCATACTGCCGGCGTTTGCCAATAGGGTGCAAGACTGACGGAGGATTTCTGATAATACAGTAACCAGCCAATATCGCTCATGGCGGACAAAAGCGCTGCCGCCCTGTTTGATGCCGGATCAATTAAAAAAAGCCCATGCGTAACACCAATCAGGATTTCGCAGTCTAAAGGCGACAGTCCTTTGATACTCACCGATATGAAAACAGAGGTGAAGCATGAAGAGAATTCCCGAAGTTTACAGTGCATTTCTGGTCAAACTGGAAACCGGCGTGTTGCGTCACCCGAAGACGCTGCTTCTGCTGATCCTCCTGGCCTGCGGAGCCAGCCTGTTTTATACGGTCCGAAATCTGGGCATCGATACCGATACCACCAAAATACTGTCGGAGGAACTGCCCTTTCTGCAAAACCGGGAACGCTTCATCGAGGCTTTTCCGCAGGATGACCAGGCCATCCTGGTCGTTGTCGACACCCCAACGCCGGAACAGGCCACTCGCGCGGTTAATTACCTCGACACACAGTTTGGCAACGAAAAACAGCGGATAAAATCGATCTACATCCCCGGCGCCGGGGAATTCTTCGACCGGCACGGCCTGCTTTACCTCGACCTGGACGAGCTCGAGGATCTGGCCGCCAAGCTGGCCGAAGCCCAGCCCTTCATCGGCACCCTGTCCAGGGACAACAGCCTGAAAAGTTTGCTGTCCATTCTCGAACAGGCCATTACCACGGACGAGCGTGAACTGCCGGTCGACCTGAATCCCTTGCTCGATAAAATTCGCCTGGCGGTCCGGGCCGTGCTGGACAGTAAATCCTATCGGCTGTCCTGGCAGCAGATGATGATTGGAGAAGAGGACCAGGAACTGTTGAGCACCCGGCGCTTCATCCTGGTCCAGCCGACACTGGACTTCACCGAGCTGACGCCGGCCGAAAAATCGGTGGAAGCGGTGCGGGCTATTGTGGAAAAGGCCAAACAAGATCTGCCGGGAGTCAGCATCCGCCTGACCGGCGAAGTCGTGCTGGAACACGACGAATTGGCCACGGTGACCTACAGCGCCGAAATCGCCTCGCTGTTTTCCTTTATTCTGGTCTCCCTGACTTTAATGACCGGTTATCGGTCGGTAAAAATGATGCTGGTCACGCTCAGCGTCATATTGATGGGGCTGATTCTGACTGCCGGCTTTGCCACGCTTGCCATCGGGCATTTGAATATCATTTCCATCGCCTTTGCGACTTTGTATATCGGCATCGGCGACGATTACGCGGTTCAATTATCCCTGCGCTATCGGGAATTGCTGCGCCAGCAACCGTCCCGGCAACAGGCGCTGATCAGTGCCGTGCGCAAAGTCGGTCCCTCCATTACCCTGTGCGCGATCACCGGCGCGACAGGCTTCTTTGCCTTCGTCCCGACCGCCTACACCGGCGTCTCAGAGCTGGGCATCATCTCCGGCGTGGGTATCTTTATCTCACTGCTGATTACATTTACGGCGCTGACGGCGCTGTTGCTGCTGTTTCCGCCGAAACTAACGCCCGCCGCGAAATCCGAGAGTCTGTTTCCGGATTGGGTTTACCGCATCCCGATGCGGCATGCAACCCTGATCAAATGGACAGCGGCCGCATTGACACTTGCCGGCCTGGCCCTGCTGACCCAGGCTCGGTTCGACATCAATCCGATCAACTTGCGCGCCCCCGACACCGAGTCGGTCGCCACGTTCAGGGAACTGCTGACCGCTAAGGATGAGTCGCCAATGACGCTGACAGTGTTGAGCGAAAACAAAGCGGAGGCGTTCGCCAAGGCCCGAAAGCTGAAGCGACTGGATTCGGTCGATAATGCGATCACGATTGTCGATTATATTCCCGATAATCAGGACGCCAAGCTGGCCATCATCGAGGATCTGGCTTTAGTGATGGGGCTCCAGCTGAC
>NZ_JQKS01000075.1:0-2798 GCF_000746145.1 Methylobacter sp. BBA5.1 | reverse complement strand
TCGTGGAATGATCCCTCTCAGTGAGGGCTTGAGGTTACATTCTATAAATAATCAGGCGCTGGGGCTTTTTCTCCGCGTAGCGGCTTCGTCCAACACTGCGCTCAAGCAGGACCGCGCTGACCGCGCGGCCCCTTAGCTGAGCGTTAAACCACAATGCGAAGCACAGTGTAACCATGCCGGAATGACACAAATTTCGATCTTAGTGGAGAAGTGACATGACAACACCAGCAAAGAACACGGTTTGCCTTTGGTACGATGGTAGCGCCGAAGACGCGGCACGGTTTTACGCCGCTACTTTTCCCGACTCGTTTGTCGGCGCAGTGCACCGCGCACCGGGGGACTTTCCGTCCGGGAAGACAGGGGATGTGTTGACGGTCTGGTTCACTATAATGGGCATTCCGTGCCTCGGGCTCAACGGTGGACCTGCATTTAAGCACAACGAAGCGTTCTCGTTTCAGGTCGCAACCGCTGACCAAGCCGAAACGGATCGCTACTGGAGCGCGATCGTCGGCAACGGCGGCCAAGAGAGTGCGTGCGGCTGGTGCCAGGACAAATGGGGATTGTCCTGGCAGATCACACCTCTGGCCCTGACGGAAGCGATCACTGATCCAGATCCCGCTGCCGCCAAGCGTGCGTTCGATGCGATGATGACGATGCGAAAGATTGACATCGCCGCGATCGAAGCGGCGCGCCGCGGCTGAGATGCGGGCAGTCTAACATTGCGCTCAAGCGAGACGGTCGTTATCGTGCCCGCCCCTTAGCTTCACGTTTGGCTACCCAAATAAACAGGAATTTTAACGTATGAATTTTGTTCACGTAATAGCAGTTTTGGCGGTGTTACAGTTTTTTCTATTTGGTATCCTCGTAGGCCGAGCACGAGCCAAACACGATGTTAGGCCCCCTTCAACATCAGGGAACGAGCAGTTTGAACGCGCTTTTCGTGTGCAAATGAACACGATGGAGCAATTGGTGGGTTTTCTTCCCGCTCTGTTCATCGCTAGCCATTATTGGCCAAATTCGGTAGTCGCTGCCGTTGGGGCAGTTTATTTAATCGGGCGCTTTTTGTATCGACATTTGTATATTACTGACCCGGCTAAAAGGCAACCTGGCTTTGTTTTAACAGTTGTCCCAACCTTCATTCTATTAATTGCTAGTTTGGTAGGGTCGCTAGGGCTATATATAGCCTAACAAGCGCATGTTACGGAAAAATTTCCGCTGCGCTCCAATTTTCCGCAAATGCGGACGTTAGTCTTTTTGTAGTTGTAGCATTGTAGTTAGAAATTTTTATAACTGAATGGAGATGGCAATGGCTAAAACTGAGTGCGCTCTTTATCGCTCTGTAGTAGATAAATCGTTTAAAAGCATTAAGATTTGGAACTTATCCCGACAATGGAGTACTCGATCCTCGTTGGGAGTCCACAAAATATTTCAGCAAAAAACTTGGCCGCATGGTGACGAGCAAAGCGGACGTCGATGTTGTAACAGTTCAAAGTGGGCTGGAGGTCCTGCCCGAAGGCGGAACATCCTTACATAATGTTCCACATTGGTTTCCAAATCACGACTTCTGGATTCCAGAAGACACAGAATATAGCGGCGAGTTGGTGATTCGAAAAGATCAAAATGAAAAAATCAGCCCTTACAACCCAGATTTAAAGGGTTATCATTATCAAATTGAGTGCAAAACCAGAATGACCATCCCTACAATGAAAGGTTATCTGAATAACATGGCACGGGCTGCGGTTGTTCGCCGATGTGAGTTGGCAAAAATCAGTTTAATGTAAGGAGTGAGCATGCCAGAGATCAGCACTGAAGCATTAATTGTTTCCATTCAAGCTGTTGCTGCTGAAATTCGCGCTCTTCGAGAGGCTATACAAAGTGGGGACGCCGAACCAGAGGAGTACGAACTACTGGAGGAGCGACAAAGAGCAGCTGAAAATCTTGAAACAGCTTATAACAAATTGGCGGTTAATATGTTTAATCTTCCACCTTATGAGCAACTAATATCTGGGTAATTGCCGTGAAGGAGACGCATAGATTACCGCATCAAGTGAGACACGGCGCCTACGCTCTGCAGCCTAACATAGCGCTCAAAAGAACGCTCCTAACGTCGCGCCCTTATGCTATAAGGTTCTTAGCTCTCGACTCATATAACTCACGATTCAAATAGAGATATCATCAATGGCGAAACGTCAGAAAGACGAAGAACGCGAGTATCGCATCATGATGGAGGCCGTCGTTGACGCTTACTGTCCAGAAGAGCAAGCGATAGGATGGTACTGCTATCTTCAAGACAGAATCGCCTTCCCTTTCAAGGCCCGCTGCATACGAGAACGTTCAATTTCGCCGCTGCGCAAAGGTGAGGAGGTCATAGCTGAGAGTATGGCGTCAGAGGACGATTGTATGCATGAGATGTTCGTTATGGTGAAGTGGAAGGGGCGCTCGATGGGTCTTCCATTGGCGCAACTTGAACCGATTAATGCGGATGAGGACACAATAGAATCTATCGGTGATTGGCGCTACTGGGTAGATCGAGGATACGAGTTTGGCTGAGACGAAGAGCCGTATCACTCATCATTCAAAGCGGACCCGCTACGTCGGGTGGCCGATTTGAGGGTGGTGGTTTTGTTTAATGGTATTCCGGCTCCAGTTGGCGTGGTATCTCGCCGTCGGGCCGGTTAATTCAAGCGTTAGGCTTCACTCGTTGACCGAGGTAAATAGTGTTTGAATGAAAATTAATTAATCTCATATTCATCAATAGGTTATAATGATTTTCCAACACGAAGATGTGTTGCCCTGAC
>NZ_JQKS01000074.1:0-2817 GCF_000746145.1 Methylobacter sp. BBA5.1 | reverse complement strand
GACACTTCCAAGCCTGATCGTATCTCGCTCGCGACAACATCGCTGTACATAAAAGGAAACTTCACATAATGGCACTTATGCAAAGCTTTGCATAATGCCCAAGACCGGCCTGTCGAGGCGTTTTTTTGAATGGCTGGTTTACATCTGTAATTGCTCATTCATAACGCTCACGCTCACCCGCGTCCCTGCCGGAGCGGCGAAGCCGCGGAGGCAGGGACGTCGGGTGCAGCGTGTTGTTGGGCTCCGATTGGAGCTTGCGAACCCAGTACATGTGGCGACATCAAGAGATTCGGGGAGGGGGGCGGAGAGTCCAGCGGTATTATGACTCTCAATGCAAATCAATAACATAGTCCAGAACTGCACCATAGGCCACCACGCCGAGTACCCCGTGTCGCTCGTATTTGAGAAACGCATCGGTCTTTTGTCCACCTGTAAAAACATCATACAGTGAGAGGTGCACGCCATTCATCAAGGCAACGCTGCCTCGGCTCCTCCCGACAAAGGACGTAATTGCCTTGCTGCTTTTCTCCAGTCTTGAGGTATTTAGGTGGACGTCCGTGGATCGTGCAGTGGACAATGCGGTCTTCTGGAAAATGTCGAACGCCGATTCCTCGCGTTGCGCGTTCAGGGAACTGACAGTCTGTGTTGCTGCTATCCGTAGCACGTTGTCTAGCGGTTCGGAACCAGCGGCGAACTGCGTCTTGATTGCATGCACCAGCATGTGATCGGCAACCCAGGTCAGCGCGCCAAGCTCAAAATCCTGCTGGAACTGGAGAGGTGGATTTGTCGATCGATCAGTGATGTACGCCGTCATAGCCTTCTTACCCCTACTGACTATGGTTAGTGACACAACGGCAGACATCCATCGTCCAGCCCATTCAGCAGGGATGGCTTTGGTGTTAAGTTTCGAGCTTTTCTTGCCGGTTGGCGGTCCCGAAAATTCGCCAATGAATTGCGGGTTGGTCCCAGCCTTCACCGCATAGAAGGCGTTGGCATCGTTGAATGAGGCCGTGTTCCAATTAGCTATGATGTAAGGGGGGAATAGGATGCCGTCAATCCATGCCTCTACATCGCCATCGGTCATCTTTACCAGATTGGGTGGAGGCGCGCCGTTGGTCTGGATGTAAGACGCTGATTTGAGCGTTGCGCTAGGCTTGTTTGTAAAGTCCTCCACAACTGAAATGCTAGCGTTGTTCTGCCCGATGAATGGGTTATCCCAGTGCACTTCAATAAATTCTGTGTGCCCACCGTCAGCGTCCGGAACGGAAGTGCTGTAGCGTACGTTGCCTTCGGTCCCTGTCATGAAACCATCGGATTCAGATCGCCATTGCCCAATTGAGCCGGGAGCAATCACCGCAGGCGGGTACCACGGGTCGGTAAACTGACCGTGGTCGTGTTCGTCGGAAACATAGGTAAAAGCGGTGTCGGTCTGATTGCTCAAAAAACATCTGACGGTACGTGCAGCCATATTGGCACTCCTTAGTCTTGTCGTGCGCTGGCGTCAGTTCGGTGTAAGACGCAAGTGGCCAGCGCGGCGCTCCGCCTTCCGGTGGGTGAATGAATCGGCATGTTCACTTGGTTTGATTGTGCCCAACGCCTGAATTAAGCCGCGCCGCGAAGTGGCGTCGGCTTGAATGAATTGTTAGGCGCGTGCCGCATAACCATCAGTCCATGGCTTTGGAGCATAGGTCGTGGACCAACTTCGTTGCGGATTCTAGAGCCGCCGCGAACTCCCTCGCCTCGGAATCTCGATTGAAGACCATCGTCGCGTCCGAGTGGCCAAAGACAATCGACGCAGGCTTTGCCGAGCAAACCACGTTGACTCCGACAGGAGCTCCCGACAAGGAAAAGGTCATGTCGCGCACATCAAGAGCGATATCTATTCGGGTGATCTCGTAGATGCGCTGCTGCCCTTCTTTGGAGAATACGACGATCTTCATTTCCGCGCCTAACGGTTGAGATGAGCGGCGCACGCGCCGACGTTTGAGCTTGGCACTTTATCTTTCACGCGTCCGCTCCAGCGATTTGCTAGGCGATCCCTTAATCCATGAATTCACTCGAAGCCTGATCGAATCGATACACTCGACCAAGGCGTGATAGCTGCTCACCAACAAACAGATAGTCATTGAAGCGATGCATATCTGCGTCATCGTCACCCGACATCTCGAATCTGCAAGCACACAAAGCGATGCGATCGCGCGAAGAATGCATCTGACCGAACCGTTGAGCAATTTCCATCGATTCCTCAAGCACGTGTGATGCGGAAGAACGGTAGAGCTCAAGTGTATAACCATCCCATACGAGCTTGATGCTCTGCCCCGCATGCACAATCTCTGTGGGGGCGTCCTGCTTTCCCTGGTAGTACTCCCGCAATGCGACCGCGACCTGTTCCGCCGTTATGACCATCTCGGGATCGATGAGAATTAGTGCTTCGTACATCCTCGGTTCTCCTGGTTCGCCCAACAAATGATTATATGGTTTCCGCATATCTACTCTGTTTTTTTTCTATAGTCAACCAATTTGTGATGTTAGTCAAATTTGCTAACCGTATATCATCCTAAAATTCCATGATATCCAGTTCCAGAGATCATGATGATGTTGACAATTCCTCCTGATTTAGCTCAACAATACGAAATGATATGGCTACACTAAACCGGACACACAATCTAAAATAACGTGAACAGAAAACGTGTGCCCAAAATGAATCAAGAAAAACAAAAAGTCTATAGTGCGGAATTCAGAGCGTCAGCCGTTAAACTGGCGAACGAGTCGGACCAGTCGATTGCTCAGACTGCCAAGGATCTCGGCATCAATGTC
>NZ_JQKS01000073.1:0-3133 GCF_000746145.1 Methylobacter sp. BBA5.1 | reverse complement strand
ACACACCAAAATCCGTACATTACACACCGTTCTCTTCCTCAAGTGTTTGCAAATAAACAAGTTTTAACCTTTTTTCACGTCTAAAACTTATTAAAACTTATTAAAACTCTTAAAACCTTTGTCAAAGTAAATAACTGCCACCCGATTTCAGGAAATTACTTAGTAAAATGATAAGAATATTGTGAAAAAATTGATCCTGCATCTGCACTATAAATTATCAAGAAAAACCTCAACCTCTAAATTTTATCCCAAGCATCCAAATCAAAACCCGTACATTACACACCCAGCGTTGTTGAATTTTAAAACCCAAACTTACGAAAATGTACTTCATCATCTATGTTTAAGATTCGATTTAATAATAGTTCCAAAAATCTCACATAGACAAAATAATAGCGAATAAGATATTAATTTACTCAGTTCGACCCCAACGGTCTTATCGGACATCTTCTTAATTGACGAAATAATGTCGCATTGCAAACATCATAAGATCGGCCGATAAGAACCGATGAATATTCCTGAGTTTATTGTCTAAAATCTGATTATCACGGAAAATAGAGTCGCTTTTGAATTTTCGGCTGAATGTCATATTAGATCCATATGATCTAGGGCGTTGGATACAGGGAAAGACATCAAATCAATTGCTTAAATATAAACAACAGGAATGATACGGCAAATGCATTGGATTATTGGACATCTACTCTCGTATATTACGTTAAACAAACACGCTTTAACTTCAAACAACTCGACAACATGATTTCTACCGTTAAGAAGCAACACTACGTTTGGGAACATTACTTGGATGCTTGGTCCATCAATGGAAAAATATGGTGCAAGAGAAATGATTCAGTATTCCACACATCGACCGAAAATGTTGCGCAAGAAAGATATTTTTATGAAACGGAGCCACTCACCGAAAATGAAACGACACTTCTTCTCAGAGTAATCAACAGATTCCCCCCCTCCTCTCACTTAGTGCATCATAGTTCACTTTTTAGCCATTTGCTCACATCGGAGGGAAATGAAAAAGTTCGCAAAAACGGAATTGAGCACTTTCACAACATAATTGAGGGGAAAGTTGTTTCGATTGTCAATATCCTGCGAGAAGGCAACACTTCAGTTTTAGAAAACAAGCAAAACAAAATAGACTTTTGTATTTTCCTAGGGCAGCAATACACACGAACCAAGAAAATAAAGAACACGACACTAAAAATCCTGGAAAGCACAAGAGTCCCTGAAGAATTTCGAAACTGCGATTTTCAAAAAGTGTTCCGCGTCTTGTCGTTTTTGTTGGCTAACAATATAGGGTATTGGATATACGAGCAAGCGGAAATAGTCATACTCAGAAACGACACAGACAAGGAGCTCATTACTGGAGACCAACCCATCTATAATCTCTTCGCCAAAAACGGCGAAGAAATCAACGACGTCGAACTCTACTATCCTTTAAGTCCGAAGTTTGCTTTACTCGCGACCAAAAATCCGCGGGGAAGGCAATCAATAGATATTGAAAGTGTCGCAATATACAATCGTCATATATTGAGCATTGCTCATGAAAGCATCTTTTTCAGTAAAGAAGAGAGTTTGCAGCAGTTGATGTCGTTATGACTTCCGCTGCATATGAACTGAAGCGTCTAAATTTGCAGTATTCGAGTTCTCAAGCAGCGCAGAATTCAAGAATTATTTTCCGGCAAGCTTCGGGTTTCTCATCTAAGTTTCGGGTTCGCTATGCTGGATTTATCAGTGGAAGCAACCCTTGAAAATTTGAAGTTTAGGCGGCGGAGAATACAAGCTTTTCTTCTCCGAAACGTATTTAATGTTTCAGAAGCAACAGGCTTGTCTAACACGGCGCTCAATCGGAACCCACACCTTTGGTTCTTTCCCAAATTTCGTACGGGCTCTCAGTTTCGCGGTTTCTATCCAGCACCGCGATGGGCTTGTCCGATTAACTCAGCGTTAAGTGAATAAAGAAATAGAAATAACAAATATGGAAAAAATACTGTTCGGAAAACCTGTCCCACCGCAGTCATTTGTTAGTAGAGGGGATTGTGTTACTAAAATTGAAAGATTGATTCAAGAAGGCAGAAACATTGAATTGATAGGCCCTAACCGCATAGGAAAAACTGCATTATGTAGATACATAGCCAATAAGCTTAAAAATGATAATAGCGCCGATGTTAGTTATGTAGACCTACTTCATTTAAAAGCACCAAGAATTGGGGGGGTTGTTTCGAAGGTCACAGGCAGCGGCTTCGATAACCAATCTGATGACGAGTTAGATGAATTTGTTGGTGCTAATCAGCTAGCAGTTAATGCCCTAGTTGAATATGCGCAGTCTATTTCCTCAAGTGTAGTTATTATAGTAGATGAGATGGATGCTGGGTTACAAAGAAAAGGTATCTACCATGAATGGAACGCAAGCTTGAGAATGCTAGAAAGTGTATTCTTTGAAAAGGGAATTGAAAATGTTTCATTTATTCGGGTTTTGACATCTCACCCAGATTACTATGAAAACATCCATTTGGGGCATGTGATATCAAAATCGATTGGTGGTGGATATATCATAGAAGTGCCCGCACTTACAGA
This sequence comes from Methylobacter sp. BBA5.1, assembly GCF_000746145.1. NCBI lineage: Bacteria > Pseudomonadati > Pseudomonadota > Gammaproteobacteria > Methylococcales > Methylococcaceae > Methylobacter > Methylobacter sp. BBA5.1. The sequence goes on along the minus strand of NZ_JQKS01000073.1, from coordinate 550 downwards.
CGAGCAAGCAAAAGAGCTGTTTACTTCATTAGTTTCAAATCAAGTTCCTGTAGATGCTGAGTTTGCAATTCGATATGCAGGCAGATACCCCTTTCTAATCGATTGTCTTGCATATGAGGCTCAACGATTAATTGAACATGATTCGAATTTTAAGACTCTCCTAGAGCATGTATATAGACAGTCTTCCTCTTTCTATAAGGGATTGTTTGAATTCGTCGAAAGAAAAGACAATTATCAGCAATCATTTACTTCAACATTAATCGCTATAGCACTAATTCAGGCAAAGTCCTACAAAGGGCCAATCGTAGATTCGAGTGACAGCAAGTTTGATTTAGATGAAATGGAAAAAAAGGAGCTCATCTCCATTGGGCTTTTAACGAGAAATGGTACAAACTACGAACTATTTTCCCCCCTGTTTGCATGGTGGATTTCTAGACATGCAGTATCGTTGCTCCAAGAAGAGAATGAATTAAGCAAAAAGCTAATAAGTTATTTTGGGGTTAACGACCTAAAAACATTACTTGCAAATATCAAAAATGCTCAAGCAATT
>NZ_JQKS01000072.1:0-3992 GCF_000746145.1 Methylobacter sp. BBA5.1 | reverse complement strand
GGAAGCCGACGCCCGGAAAGCCCGGATGGCCGGCGCTGAAAAAATCCTCGTCGAATAAATCGTCGGTGTCGACGACCCGGGTAAGCGTGAGCGTGGCGTCCGGACCGGCCGCCACGGTTGAAGGGTTTCCCGCCCCGTAAATCAGCAGGGCGCTGAAAAAGAGCGCGGAAAACTTGGTTAAATAGGTCTTTGTCATGCCGTTATTCATTAGTTAATCCTCATAAGGCGTTGTTTGATGATTAATTTGAAGCGATCTGGATGCGATCGCCGCGTGTGTACTGATGATACTTACCGGGTAATTCCGTCCCGTTCACTGCACTGAGAACGTCTCCGCCGGTAGCGGAGAGCGCGAGAAGCAAGGCCATCGGCCGGCCTTTTACTGAAGCATTATCAATTGGCGGCCAGCGCCTGCCAGACGCTGGCGACACTTTGTAAAATCATCCTGAATACAACTAAAGATTTGGTCGTCAATAACGTCCCAGTTTAAACATAGGATGTGCCGACGCCAGGAGGCGCACTTGTGCCCTTTAGGGTATCGTTCGCGAGCGATGCGCTTCAGTGCTCAGCACAGCCTGTGCAAAATTCCAGTTTCAGGAAGTCATTTTTAGCCAAACCCTAACCGCATGATATTAATAACTTATCTATCCTGATGCCGGATTGGGACCGGCTTTATGCGCATATCGCATTCATCTGAGAAATCCTCGCTATATCAAATTATTGAGATGGCCGGACGAGCTTGATTCGCCAGTCGGCCACCATGCTCAAATTGCCCTCGTTTACTCGATCGTGACGACCAGCTCCGGAATAACCCCGGCCCTTTCCTTCGATCCGTAGCCGACCCAGTTGCTGGAAGTCGATTTCACCCGCAGGCCGAAGACGCCATCGCCCGTGATCAGGGAGGTGACATCCACTTCATACCAGGTGTCTTTGGTCACGGCGCCCAGGGAGGCCACCAGCGATCCAGCCGCCGGAGCGTTGCTCCAGGTAACGCCGCTCTCGGTCCAGGAGGTGTCGGCGATGGCGTAGAAGTCGCCGCCTTTATCCGAGGAATCGACGTTGTACAGACGCAGCCTGGCGCTGACGATCGACCGCGAGCCTACTCCTGAAACGGTCAGTTTCATCAGAAAATCCTCCACCGGGCTCGGGCTGTTTCTCGCGCCCAAATTGACCGAGGCCCCGTAGTTTTTATTAGGTAAGTCAGCCTTGATGGCGGCATCCGCCGTTGGGGTAAAGGTCAGAGTAGCCGGCGGATTGCTCACGGTTACCGAAACAGCGCTGGCAACCGTTGTATTGCCGGCAGCGTCTCTCGCCACCGCCGTCAACGTGTGCGTGCCGGCAGCTGCTGTGGTGGTGTCCCAGGAAATGGCATAGGGCGCCGTGGTCACCTCGGCCTCTAGCGGATTTCCGTCAAGCTGGAACTGTACACCTGCCACGCCGACATCATCCGCGGCATCCGCCGTGAGGCTGACCGTGCCGGAAACCGTGGCGCCATCGACCGGTGCCGTCAGGCTTACCGTGGGCGGAGTTGTATCGGCGGGCGGCGGATTATTTTCCACCATCACCAGAACCGTATTAGACTCAGTCATATTGCCGGCAACGTCCCTCGCCACGGCGGTCAAGCTGTGCTGGCCATCAGGCACCGTGGTAGCGTCCCAGGAAGTGGCATAAGGCGGGCTGGAGTCCTCAGCGCCTAGCGGATTTCCATCGACGCGGAACTGCACGCCTGCCACGCCGATATTATCCGCGGCATCGGCCGTGAGGGTCACCGTGCCGGCAACAGTGTCGCCGGATACCGGGGCCGTCAGACTCACGGTAGGCGGTATGGTATCGGCTATTCCTCCGGACAGTTCGCGCGATAAAGCGATGCCATCCACGACGGTTCCTGGCGGCAGTCCATTGTTAATGCCGTCCCAGGTGAAATCATAGTCGCATGCAATCGCCGTTCCGGTCGAACTCGGAATGCACCTGAAGATGTCATCGGCGCCACCGCTGGCGACGTTGACCAGGAATGAGCCCTTGGTGGTCAGGTAAATATTGCTGTTGTCGCCATTATTGCTATCGAGCCAGACGCCATTGATGTCCTCGCCGTCTCCGCCATCGCTCATACCCACCTTGGAACCGTCGAAATACATGGACCAGGTGCCGCTTGTTTCTTCGCCGAGGTCGCTGGCGCTGAAGGCGATCAGGTCTTCATCCAGGCCTTTCAGACCGGGTACGGTGTAGCGTGCGGTCACGCTGATGACCAGGCGGCCGTCCGGAAGGAACGAAATCGCATCGATGTTTTCATCGATTGTATCCAGTCCGACGTCCGAGCCGTCGAAGAACCACTCGAAGACGCCGGCGGTATTGTTGCCGAGCGAGGTGGGAATAAAACGTACGATATCGGAAGGCTCGACGAGCGTGGGAACGCCATTGATCGTGACCGTGGCCGGATCATCGAAACTAAGCAGAATGCTGCCGTCGTTCATGATTTCGAAGGCGTTAACGTCCATGCCGCTGAGATCGAGTCCTACAACCGAACCGTCGAAATACATGGACCAGGTCTCGCTGGCCGTGTCAAAGGCGATGATATCCTCGTCGGCGAAAGTTAAACTGCCAATCTTGTCGCTGCTGGTGGTAGAAACATAGATGGTAGTGAAAGGTGCCGAGAAGGGCTGGCGCGCCTGTACCTCTACCTCATCACTGGCGGACAATTGACCGTCGCTGGCCGTCAGACGCAACACATAGCGTCCGATCGCGTTGAAACTGGCCGTGGTATCGACCGCGCTAACATCGCCGAAAGTCACCGTGCCGGGGCCGCTGACCTTGCTCCAGGTCGACGTGATCGGGCCGAGGCCGTCATCCACGACCGCGCCGTCCAGTGTGGCGTCGGCCGGCAGGACGATGGTCAGGTCCGGCCCCGCCGCGACGCCGGGGGCGCGATTGCCGGCAGGAACTGGCGGCACGGAAATTTCATAGACTTTGCCGTCATTTTCGTTGGGGTCTTTATCATTGTCGACGCCCCGGTCGGCGATGTAGGCGTTTAACACGGATGGCTCCGAACTGCCTGGTGCCACGGCTATTCCCGCGGGTTTGTCCGCGTTTGCCTGGCTAATATCGACGTACCTGAGCAGGGGGCCGGCGGTGTAAATGTGGGCCATGCGCGTGGCCGGCTTTCCGACCAGGTATAGCTCGCCGGGCGCTATAAGATCTATGCCTTCAGGATCATGCACGCCAAGGCTCTCGGTATCGAAAGAGCTGACCTGATTATCGAGCGGCGTATCGAAACGGCCGTCCGGACCGGGCAGAATCTTATACACTTCCGAGTTCAGTCCGTCGGCGATATAAAGCGCGCCTTCCGCGGCATCGTAAGCAATGCCTTCCGGGTCATTGCTGCCGAAGGCACTGGTGGAAAACGAGGTTTGGATGTCATCGGCGGTAAACAGTTGCCCCTCGGGCCCCGGATTGATCTCGTAGATGGATTTGTCGTCATCGGAAGAGACGAACAGATGGCCATCATTTGGATTGGAGGCGAGGCCATTCGGCTCATTTGTATAGCCGGACTGAGATAAATTCGTAGTGGATGCCGTGGCAATCAGTTCGCCGAGCAGCGTCATTTCAAACAGATTGTCTCCGGTAAAATAAACCGGCATCTCGTTGACCTCGCCGTCGCTGAGCAGCAATGTATTGCTGAAACTAAGATAAGTCAGGCCGCTAGTGTCCGGGCTGGGTGGATTGAATGCCGAGGCCTCGATGGTCCGGACCAACGTCCCCGTAACGTTGTCGGCGGCGAGCGTGCGCTGACCGGACATCAGCAGAATGGTGCTCAGCGCTGAAAGGGTAAAAAAAGCATTTCTATTTATCATTTGTAAATTCCTTGCGAAAAGATGTTTTGCAATGCTCAGATATCAATTCTTGGCCGCCGGTCTAAAAAGGTCCGGGCAGTTCCCATTCGCTGACTTCGCCTTTAGGCCCCTTGGCCGTCACCAGATACAGATGGCAGATGGACGGGT
>NZ_JQKS01000071.1:0-4118 GCF_000746145.1 Methylobacter sp. BBA5.1 | reverse complement strand
GTCGAACCTGACAATACTGAAGTAGTCGCGAACCGCATCTTCGCAATTATCAACGACACCCACTCCTTGGAACATGCCGGCCATACAAAGCATCGACTTGCATGAATCCCTTGCATGACTTGGCTGCGCCAGTAACGATGCGGTTAAAACAACGGTAACAGCTATCTTTTTCATGAATTTCTTCCTATAGGATGTAACGGTTATTATCGCGATCACGGAAAGCGGCCACTTCGGACTCGGGATCGGCCGCAATGGATTCCGCCGAAGCCAGGCTGTTGTTGCCAAAGGTCGGGGTAGTCTGCTGTTGCGACACTTGCATATCCATTACGTCAGTGCTGCTTTGTCCGTTGATAGCGGCCGCGATCTTGCCGCCTGTGGTTTCTGCAATGCGCTCCATTGCCGCATCCGACATGCTGGCCGCCTTCGCCTTGGCCACTTCAGTCACGCCTTGCGCCAGATTGGCTGTTGCATCAGCCGCAATTCGCCCGGCAGTGCCGGCGGTCTTGGCGACAGAAGCCAGTATGCTTGGGCTGTCAGGAGAACTGGTTTGTTGATCGCTCGAACCGCTATTTTTGGCAGTGCCGTTCGATATGCCTTGCTGCTCGAAATTGCTGGCCTTGCCTTGGTCGATACCCTTTTTAACTTTGCCCTTGGCGTCCTTTCCTTCAGCCATGTCGTTTTTCGAGCTGTCTGAGTTAGGCGTACTGAATTCGGATGAGCCGCCGCCCAGCTGAGCGCCGCTAGCGAAACCAGCGGCTTGTGCGAAAGGTGTACCGCCAATACTGCTGTCAACACCGCTACTGGACAAACCACCTTCATCTGAAGGGCTGCCGAATCTCGAAAGAATGTCCGTGCCATTTGCCACATTTTCATTGGCCTTCGAGAAAGCCGCCTTGATGGCCGCCACACCACCGGCGGCTGAGGACGCACCAGCCGCGATAGCGGCGCCACCAGTGGCCGCCTCTGCGGTCGCCATGCCGGCCGCTCCAAGCGCCATACCTGCGCCGAAGCTGCCGATGCCGGCACCGCCGACACTGGCGCCGGTGATGATGCCGGCGATAAGGGATGGAATTTTGTTGACCAGGACTAGCAGTATGATCGTGACTATCAGCAAGACGCCCATTTCCTTAATGCTGATGCCCACGCTCATGCTGTTGTAGTAATCATCCAGGAAGGTCTTGCCGATGCCTACCAGGAGCACCATCGCCATGAGCTGTGCGGCCACGCCCAGGACAGTCTTGTAATAGTTGATCGCCATGTCCGTAGTCCACCTGGATCCGCCGAAACCCAGGAAGAACACGCCGCCATAGGCCAGTATCCAGCCCGCGACCAGGAGCAGGAGCATGTTTATCGAGACCAACGCCAGGATGATCAGAATCCCCAGCGCCATCAGAATGCCAACCGCACTGTCTACCGGCGTCCAGAACGAGGACTGGTCCAGCACCTTGTCGAAGATTTCAAAACCGATATCGACAATTCCTGACGGTGATAGCCCGTGACCAAGGCCGGTAGCGGTGCCGGCAAGTTGCCGCAACGACCTGTAGATCGAGGAGGCAAAATAAGGTCCATTGATCAGGAGCCACCAGAAAAATCCGGTAAAGATCGTGAAGCGGACCAATTCAGCGAAAAATTCGGCCATGTCGGCCCTGCGCAACGCCATCATGCCGAACGTCCAGACCATGGAAATGAGTACGAGCGTCCAGAACAGCCAGGTTGCCGCGTTGGTAATGACATCCGCCCAGCCCGCCGCTGCTGCTGAATAGCGATCTAGGGCGTTATCCATGACACCGGCATTGTCTATGGCTGCATGAGCATCGAGCGCAAAAAACGCCAGGCACAGGAATATCACTAATACGGCGTTTTTAAGGTTGGCCGGCATCCTCATATCCCTACCTCACCATTCGCGTTTTTCGCTGGGCTTGAAATTGCTGGTGCGACGCAGGCATTCCGAGGCGAATTTCTGCTGTGTGCCTTTGTCGCTGATTTTTTTTATGTTCTCGGGCTTACAGTTCTCATCGTTGACCACCGGTATTTCCTGTATCGGAAGGTCCGGAGAGCATGCGCCGACCAAAGCCGTAAAAAGAACGAAAAACAAAGTCTTGTTGGGTTTCATTAGGCCTCCTTACCACATCCGTGCCGGGCTGGGACGATAGCTGCCCAAGCGCAGTTGCACGGCCGCCGCTGCTTCCTGGGCTTCGCGATCCGCCAACGCCTGGTTGCGGGTGGCAATGGCATTTTGTTGCGCGATCAACAAGCCTCGTATTTGCAGAAGCTGGTTTGCCTGTTGACTGGCAAGCTGATTGGCGAACTGAAGTGCTTCCATCCTGCCGGTTGCGCTTTGCGCGGCTGATTGAAGCTGTTCCAAGCGGCTGGAATCGACCCTGAGTGCATCCTGTTGCCTGTCCAGACCCCGGAAAAGCGCATCATTGGCTTTCTTTTGCGACTCGGAAGCCAGGCGCCGGTTTTCGTCCATCGCCGCACGCTCAGCAGCGGAACAGCCTTCCGCCGAGTAACATGGAGATCCGCGGTAATAAGCGACATCCCCGAACTTGTTCAGGTAAGCATCGATACTGCCGAGCTGGGTCTTGTAATAGTTCAGCGTATCAGTGGCGCTCATCAGGTTGTTAATCGTGGACTGGGCTTGATCCCAGATATAGGCCGCCGGCGCCATCGTGTTTCGTAATTGGTCTTCGTACTGCTGTAGCTGAGTCTGATATTCCATAAGCTGCTGGAGCGTTTGCTGCACGTTGTTAAAAGCGGAAATGGATGTTTGAAACAGGTTGGGGGCGTCTCCGACAGGGATTCCGGCTGTCGCGGGCATGGAAAGCGGCCATACTGCCAGAGCCAGAGCAATTTTAGCGGCTAAAATTTTCGGTTTTCTTTTCATCTTTATTTCTCTTGGCGTTAATAATCAAATGCCCGATAAGGCTTGGAAAACGTCATGTCCTTGGTGACGATCACGTTGAAGCGATAGCCGGGACGAATTTCCAGGGTTGGGGCAAGGTTCATGTTTTTCGCAATCAGTTGCGCGGTGACCTGACCGAGCTGCTGGCCAATCGCCTCGCTTAGTGCCGTGCCGGCGTCCTGCCTGCCGAAGAATGTTCCCTGATCCTGCCGTTGACTGTAGGATACGGCGGCAGTCACGGCCGACATCAGCAACGCTGAACCGAACAGACGCACATAATGATGATTCTCCAGATCATTGAATCCGGCATATCCGGCGCTGTCTGCGCCCGGCATGGCACCGATATCAAGCGCTTTACCATCAGGGAATATAATGCGCTGCCAGGCGACAAGGACGCGGGCCTGACCATAGGCGACATCACTCGAATATGTTCCTACTAACCGTGATCCTTGCGGGATTAAGAGATATTTACCAACCGGTGTGTCATACACGTTCTGCGCCACTTGTGCCATGATTTGCCCCGGCAGCTCGGAGTTAATCCCGGAAATAAGCGTGGCAGGTACCACGAATCCGGCCCGAAGCTCATACGGGGAATGCGGCGCTTCGGTTTTAGAACCGAGCTTCCAGCGGTCGCCATTGCCGCCCGCGAATTGGGTGTAACGGCTACCGCTGCCGCCATCGGTCATAGTGTCATCGGTTGATGTCTGCAGCAGCGATGGAGCAGACGCGTCCGAGGACATCCCGCCACCGAGAGTACGGAAATGAGCCAGTTGCTTTTGATACGCGGCTGTAGGGTCATCCTGTCGCGATGCGGCCGAACTGAGTTGCTGCCGGACTGCCGCCAGCCTGGTCAGCATTTCTTCGCGGGTTTTGGGCGTATCCATGCTAACTGTTGACCCGGCACTGCGCGGAGCTATGACTTGTACGCCCGTTTTCGCTTTCACGGCGTCTTGGAACATTTGCAGTTTGGCCTGGCGGATGCGCTCTGCCTCATCATCGCGCGTCACTTGTTCAGATGATGGTGGCTTCGGTGGCATATCCAGGTCATCCGGCCGTGCAATCAACAACGGCTCAACCTGCGGCATGTCTGGCTCAGCGGGTAGCTTCAACGGCTCAATTAGTACTACAGTTGTAGATTATTTTTCTCCCTGCGTCGTCGGTAATGGCAGGCACGGGCAACGGCTTGATGGCGTCTTCGCCATAGCGACCAGTT
>NZ_JQKS01000070.1:0-4384 GCF_000746145.1 Methylobacter sp. BBA5.1 | reverse complement strand
ACGGCGGCAAATTTTGCCTCCGGCGACCAGTCTTCTGTTTGTTTCCCGCTGCCTGGCACGGCCCCCCCTGTTCTTTGGCTTGTTTGCGCCAATTGTATAGCGTCTGGTCACAAATTCCTTCCTCTCTGACAACTTCCGGTACTGAGCGGTTATGGGGGGGCAACAGTTTTTTTAATACAGACGCTTTGCGTTCTGCTGAATAATGCGACATTACAGGCTCTTTCCGTCCCCTGTCTGGTTTCCAATTATCCCGTTAGCGGGAGGGTGATAACTATCCTGACACAGGGGGCAAGCTATTTAAAGATACCTATATTTTAGCGGCTAAAATTTACCGGGAGCGCCCTCGGCTCAGTTTAACGGCCTCGGCAGAAACGACTGCCTTGCCTTGATCGTTATAACTGATGCTTTTCGCACTTCCTATAGAAGGTACTATATCGAAATCTTGACGAGAGTACATGACAAACTTCTTGTCTGTTTTCTGATACACATTATCGTTATCCGTGTGAACGACTATACCATCATACCGCTTCGACTTTTCCGCCTTTTCCGCCATGTAGATGTTGTATATGCCAGGCTTTAGTTCGCCTGCTTTGTCCACCTTCTGATTCTTCCACACTCCTTCATGCTCGCTTTGAAGAATGCGTTGCCCATTCATAACTACAAGACGCTGTTTCATGCCCCTCCTCTATGATTGCAGATTAATAAAATGATTAAATTTCACTTAGAACAATAAAAAAGCCAACCTTTAAAGGCTGGCTTTTTTATTGTTCCGGTGCACATCTACAATTTTAGATGAAGACTATTAACTTACCAATAACTTACTAAATAATTAGGTATTTGTACTTATATCCTTATGATTTGACGGCCATCATGGCCTCCAGGGCCTGAATACGTCCTCGAAGGGTAGCCGCTTCCTTAAGCGCCTCATCCCGTTCCGTATGGGCCTTAGTGTAGAGCTCGGCCTGCCGTGTGATCTCCTTAGAACTCGCTTTACGTTGCTCCTGGTGAGTTTCCTTCTCGGCAAGCATCTGAGCCTTAAGCACAGCAAGCTGCTCAGCCGCCTGCCCTCCTCTAGTCTGCGCGGCTTCCAGGGCGTTATTCATCTTGTCCAGCTCTGCTGCATATTGCTCGGCCGCCACCTTTGCGCTTTGCTCGTTTGCCGACAATCGCTCGCGTATCTGAGCTAGTTCTACGGCCAGCGCCTGATTTTCCCTAGTCATATCCGCAAGGCGGATCTGGGCAGCTTCGAGTTCGGATCGCAACCCATCAAGCTGCTCTTCCAGGTCATCGACCGTCTGCGAAGCATCAGCCAGCTCCCTTTCGGCTTGTTCCTTCTGTTCGCCAGCCGCACGAACAATCTCGGCCACACGCCGTTCTGCCGCCTTAACCGCTTTGTCATTCAACCCTACCGCCAATGCTGCAATCCGATCCGTAAGTGTTTTAGCTACACCAGCGACCTCTTCGGCCACTTCAACAGGCAGCTCGGCTACCGGCTCAGCATGGGCTTCGATTTGACTGGCCAAATACTCATCCCATACTTGCTTGAGCCTATTGGGATTGCCACCGCCGACCTTTTGCCGCAAAGCAAAACCCGTGATGTTGCGGCCAGCTGCTAGTAGCTCTTGCCCAGCGTGGATGATATCTTCGGAAGTGAACTCGACGGGGCGCATGGCTAAACTCCTTGAATTGGTGATTAATAACTGTATTCTATCTAAAAGTAACAAACTAACAAATTAATAAACAAACTAATAAATAACAGGCAAAAGAAACCCCGCCTTAAGCGGGGTTTCTTGGATAAGAAACAATGTTTCTGATTAACCTTCTAGAACCGCTACAAGCTGTACGTCATTGAGGTTTGCCTCGAACTCATGGCCGTCATCCTCATATTTCAGCCAGGCAAAGCCATGTTCTGGCGGGCGTCGGTGGAGAACCAATCGGGCTAACCGACCATCATGCTGCACCCGTACGATAGCTTTCTTCAGTTTTTCTGGATCGGTTGCCTTCTCTTCCTTTTTTAATTTGGGGTCTTCCTGGGCTTGCTCGTTGCTGCCAATCTCATCAGTACCCTTGCTAGACAAAGCATCTGCTGTGTTAAGGTCGTTCTCTCCGTCTCTATCTTGCTCTCCGCTGTGCCGGCGCTTGTCTTCCAGGAATTCGCGCAGCAGCTTGACCGATCCTCGCGTCAGTTCCTGGCTGTCATCAGCCAGCCACACATCCACTTCTTCGGGATTCTTCTTGTATGCCGTTACCAGCTTATTGATAACAGTTACGTCATTAGCCCGACCGCTGTTGAATGCCCCGGCAATCGGCTCCGGCAAATCCAGAAGAGTGACATGCTGCGTCACGAATGCTGGCGATTTGCCGATCTCTTTGGCAATTTCACCTTTCTTCTTGCCCTTTGCCAGTTCGCGACCGATGAAATCGGCAATCTCGCGGGCAGTCAGTTCATTTCTTTGCAGATTCTCGATAACCTGATCGGCTTCGATGTAGTCGTTGTCCACGAAAGCCGGAATAGTCGTCTTGCCGGCAACTTTGGATGCGCGGTAACGACGGGCGCCGTGATTGATGATGTACCGACCTTCCGTCTCCGGATTCTCACGAACAGAAATCGGGGTCTTGACGCCACGAAGGGAGATTGTCGCGGCCAACTCATCCAGGCTTAACTTTGAAAAACCAGGGTTATCCTTTTTTCTTGGCTGGTTCGGGTCTTCATCAATCAGTTCCAGTGACAGATCCAGTGGACCGAAACTCATGGTGGTTTCCGGTTGACTCAATAGTCCCGAAAGATCACCTATGCTATCCAGGCCCAAGCCGGATATCTGTGACTTTTTGGTATTCATTGTGTAATCTCCATCTTCTCAAAAATGTGTGAAGCAAGCGCGCGGACTTCCTTCGCGGCTTTACGGGCGGCGGTTTTTTTAATTTTCCAGACGGGCACGCCTGACGCCAGTGCGTCGGCAATGCTACTGCGAAGGCCAATGCCGGTCGGTATCATCAGTTGTGGATAAGCGCTTTCCAGTTCTTTCAGGTGACGGCTGTGACGTGGATTTCGACCATCGACTTTGCTAGGCACCATGCCCAAAAATTGCAAACCCGGATTTGACTTGCGGATATTTACGATAGTCGTGACCATCTTCTTAATGCCTTGGATACTATAGGCCTCAAGCTCAATAGGCGAAAAAACATAATCGGCCACGAAAAGAGCGGCGGCCATGCTGACGCCAAGAGACGGGGCGGTATCGATCAGGCACACATCGAACCCGCATTCGTCCAGCACTTTGATATTCTTCTTAAAGCTCGTTGCCGCTTCTGTCATCGTGAGCTTCTCCATGTTCGCCATGGGCGCATCGGAAGCTATCAGACACATAGTCGGCTCGTCGGGCAAGTTATTGAAACAAGCGCGTAGCGTGTCACCGTCTGCCGTGAACATCTGACTGGCCAGGTAGTCGCTCTGAAACTCTTGCAGTGTGTAAGAAGCGTTTGCCTGCGTATCAAGGTCTATCACAGCAACCTTCATACCACGCTCAAGGAAGTCAAACGCAAGATGTACAAGGGTTGAAGTTTTACCGACGCCCCCCTTTTGGTTCGCTGTGACCAGTGTTTTCATTTCTTTATCTCCAGTTTTTTTGTTGCGTCCTCTGCCCACTTCTTGACGATAAACGCTTGATGCTCCGGCAGTACCGCTGTCACCCGCTCGTACCCCTCGGGAAGATTTGCCTTTTGTGCAGCCATCCATACACGGCTGACAGCTTGTGATACAGCTCCTTTACTTAAGCCCAGTTCGGCTACAAATTCGGCTTGCGACCTTCCCTCGACTAATACGCCTCGCGCTATTTCTATGGTCTGTTGTCCGATTTCCAGCATCCTGACGACAGTTTGAAACTGGGCTTCGGTTAACCGTTTCTTCATGAATTGCACCCATATACATTCACACCCTGGTTGTTGAACAAAGGCGGTTACAGCCGCCGACCATGCTTAAAAGTTAAGCTAAACCATTATTGTTTGTCAAATGCTTTAATATTTTAGCCGCTAAAATTTACACTGCCATTTCCGCCCGTGTAGCTATTTCTTCTTAAAACAAGAAACAGGCGTATTGCTTATCTGGCGCCTTTCGGTCTGAAAAAAGAAACAAAATAGGTGAGCGCCGTCAGCGTTGAAAAATGCAGAAGAAAAGTCCAACCGGCATAAATACCAGGCGTATTCCAGTGGTAGATCATTCGCAGCATTTGAAAGAAAACATCGAGGGAGAGTAACCATTTAAGAATCGGCCAGATTAGTACGACCACCACCCAAACAAAGTGTAGCGATCTATCGAGAACAGACTTTTTCTTGGAATCACAGTTTTTAGCTGGCTTAACCGTCGCAGGATCGGAATCCTCTGGCT
>NZ_JQKS01000069.1:0-4619 GCF_000746145.1 Methylobacter sp. BBA5.1 | reverse complement strand
ATCCGGAGGGATGGGCGCCAAAAATCAATAATGCTTATGGCACGATCCGAGGCTTTGGATTCTGATGACAATCATCGATCTACCTCCACAAATGCAAGAGCTCGTTGTATGCTCGATCTCGGCAGCCATCAAATACGAAGTCCCGGCCAATATCATGCTGGCCGTGGCTGAGAAAGAAGCGGGAAAACCGGGGCAATGGGTGCGAAACACAAATGGCACTCATGATGTGGGCGCAATGCAGTTCAATACCTCGTACCTGTCTGATCTTAGCCGATACGGCATCACGGCGAATGATGTCGCGGCCGCAGGCTGCTATGCGTTCGACTTGGCTGCCTGGCGCTTGCGGATGCACATTCGCAATGATAAAGGCGATCTATGGACGAAAGTGGCCAATTACCATTCCCGCACAGATAAGCACAATACCATTTATCGTGCCGATCTCATGCGCAAGGCGACCAAGTGGGCGGATTGGCTTGAGACCCGTTTCGTGACACTGGATGTGACGAAATCGGACGCAGTGTTCACGATGCCGAGCGAGTCTGCCTCGCAAGAAGTTATGCCGCCGGCTATCCAGACGCCAAGCAAGAAGTTACCAACGACTAAACTGGCAGCAATTCGATCCGAGAGTTTTATCGGCTATGTATCACGACAGATTTCCTTCAATACCTATAGCGGGGAAGGCAAATGAAACCAATGCGTCTTTCCGATGGGACAGTCGAGGCGTTGAAGTGGCTCGGTTTGATTCTAATGACGGGGGATCACGTCAACAAGTATCTATTCAATGCCACGCTGCCCGTTCTGTTTGAGTCTGGCCGGCTGTGCCTGCCGATTTTCGTTTTCGTGCTGGCGTATAATCTGGCCAGGCCTGATGCATTGGTCCATGGCGTTTACACTCGTACCATGAAACGCCTGGCGATATTCGGCATATTCGCTTCTGTCCCATTTATCGCCCTGAACCTGAATCATCTGCACGGCTGGCCATTTGGGCCGCTTAATGTCCTTTTCACTCTCCTGGTCATCACTGTCACGGCGTACTTGGTAGAGAAAGGTGGCATTGTCAATTGGGTAGCTGCCTTCTTCGTATTTCTGCTCGGCGGTTGCTTGGTCGAATACTGGTGGCCAGCGGTTGCGCTAGGATTAACTATTTGGATGCACTACAAGAAACCTTCTTGGATCACGGCCTTCTTCGCACTACTCTTCTGTGCGTCATTGTGGTTTATCAATAAAAACCTATGGGCTATGGCTGCATTAGCATTAATTATGATCGCTGCCCAAATTGATCTATCAGTGCCGCGCTTACGTCGAGTGTTTTATTTCTACTATCCACTACACTTGGCCATGCTCTGGCTAATACGCATTCCCATGAGCAAAGTCGGATACCTTGTTTTTTGATTGTAGCCTAAATGATGCACAAAACGCTTTCCCTTGCCTTTTTCTGGCGATTAAAGGACGATGATTGGTGTTCTTTATGAGAGTCTTTGTGCTAAATTTAAGTTAGGATGATCTGGGTTAAATTGTACTTTGAAAAATTGAGGTTTTGATAAGCCAGTGCTAGCCTTTTAATGTTGAAACCGTGCAATAACAATAAACGAAAATGTAAAGATGCTGCAAAAAATCAATGTTCAGTGCAAAGTCAGGCCAGAACTATCAGAGAAAGTGATGGAAGCCCTGTATACTCTTTCCCAAATACAGGCTGATGCATATGAAGCGAATGTCGGATCGGTATCTTTTCGTCCGTTTGAAAGTTTCAGATTGACTGCGGACGGCACTCTCACCTTAACGGTTCAAGGCGTTTCTTCCAGCGCGCAAAATTTATAAAAATATTCCAAAGTACTTTTGAATGGATTTTCTCTGCCAGTGATTTTTTTGTTCACTACAATGGATCTGGAGTGATTAGTGGCCAACTCCAGAAGCTTAATTTACGCCCTATATACCCATTGGGACATTTTAGAAAGTTTGATTCCTCTCAGCAGAGAGTTTCCGGTATTCGAGCAACAAGGGGAGCACGCAGAATTAGGAGAAAATTGTACGTTAGTGTCTATTCTGCAGTGCATTGATATATATCCCAATCAACACAATCACTTGGAATTACTTGAAAGCAGTCATTGGCAATTTTTCATTTGGAGCAGATTGGTCGGCAAAAAACGATCCAGGCCGTGTCAAAACGCATGGCAGAATCTATTCAACGCGATCAAAACTGCCGACACGCCAATCACTTACGAGCATGTGTTGACGGACAGCGATGAAATTCTCAGCCTTGTGCGTTTTCCCTGTTGGTAGAATAGGCTGGCTGACGAGCTGGAGGTTAGAAAGCTCTACGCAAATCCTTGTTCAAATACAAGCTGCATGCCGACGAGGTGTTGTTCGATAAGGCGTATAACTACATCAGGCAGTATTATTGATCTTTTTGGGGAAACAGAATTGTGAAAGTTATTTATGTTGGACTTGATTCGAAGAAGCGAAAATGTTTAATTGAGAAAGAGCCAAATATCATAGTTCTGTTGTTTGATAAATGGGATGACTATAACTATAAAACG
Source organism: Methylobacter sp. BBA5.1 (assembly GCF_000746145.1). NCBI lineage: Bacteria > Pseudomonadati > Pseudomonadota > Gammaproteobacteria > Methylococcales > Methylococcaceae > Methylobacter > Methylobacter sp. BBA5.1. The sequence continues at coordinate 2,082 of NZ_JQKS01000069.1, read as the reverse complement.
ACTTTCCCAACGGATTGCCGGATTAACGGTGAATCAGTAGAAATTGACGCGATAAAGATTTTGATAGAAGGGCAAATGGCTTCGTTTGCCTATTTGGATGGTCTTGTTGCTCAAGGATGGGATGGAGCCTTCCCAATCCCAGACACAATCTATATTTCAACTCCAACTTCTTTATCTTTCTACGAACAACTTGAAGGACACTTGGGACTTGACAAGGCAATAAATGTTGCGCAAACGCTTCATGATGCAAGCTATCAAGCAAAGATCAAAGAGGATGAGGACGCTTTACGTTTAGTAATGACCGATGGCTTTAATAAGTCATTGCAACGTGAGCGAGGTGCGAAAAAAGCTTATCTCGATGGGTGGAAACTTTTCGGGAGAAAAAAAATTTTCATAGGTAATTTGACATTCCAGTTCAGATCGTCGAAAGGAGGCTATTTGCCTCTGGATTTGAGGTTCGAATCAAATAGTCCGCTACCTCATGACATCAATGTACTGATTGGACCCAATGGCGTTGGGAAATCCCAGTTTTTGCATCAACTGATTAAAAATTGGTTACAACTTGATCCCGATAATACAGACGATATTGGTTTCACCGAAAGACCAAATTTGAATCAGGTTGTGGTTGTTTCTTACAGTCCGTTCGAGCTTTTTCCCGTTGATACCGATGATGATAAGCAACGCAGGGATCATGATGTATACAAATATTTTGGATTACGAGGTCGGAAAAAAACGCTTACTGACAGTAAACGTGGCTCAAATAAAGTTACCTTATCTCGTGATTTTCCAAGGGTGAATGCGGCTCAGTCTTTGCTGAATTGTTTGGCTGACGATCAAAAATTTGGGGGAATAAAGGAATGGTCAAAAAAAGTTAAGACGGTGGAGAAAGTTCTTGGCTTGGCAATTGATTTTGAGTATGCGGCTGTAGTAGTCAGTGCTTCAAATGATATTTCGAAGTTCTTCACTGATATTAAGTGGATTGATGAGCCATTTGTGGATGGTAAGGGGACAATTGAAGATGTAGACATTGTTGAACAACGCTATATTCCTATAGCGTCAGATCGAATAAATGAGTTGAAAACTCAGACTCTTAGGAAGCATATTCAAGATCGAGAAGGCGTTGTATTTTTGAAAGGCGGAAAGCCTGTGCATTTGAGCTCAGGACAGCGATTGTTTTCATATATCGTCATCAACATCCTGGGGGCAATACGACGGAACAGCCTTATTTTGGTAGACGAGCCCGAATTGTTTCTCCACCAAAGCCTTGAGATAGCCTTCGTTAGAATGCTTAAATCAATACTTGCAAGCTATGGGTCCAAGGCACTTGTCGCAACTCATTCACTTGTAATAGTTAGAGAGATTCCCCGTGATTGTGTTCATGTGTTCGAGGATACAAAGGATGGTATTGTCATCAAAACTCCGCCTTTCGAAACATTTGGAGGTGATGTGCAGAGGATTTCTTCCTACGTTTTTGGTGATAAGTCGCTCTCCAAACCATATGAAGAATGGGTCAGTCAGCAATTGAAAGAATTTGGTTCAGCAGAAGGCCTAATTGAGGCATTGGGTGATAATGTTAATGAGGAACTTATTATTCAGATCAACTCTATGGATAATGGTCTATGGTGATGCGTTTGGATAGGCCAGACATTGACGATCATAGTCTGATTGATTCAGTAGTAGCAGAACGGCAAAATGGAAAAAACGCGGGCTATTTCAACTCGATTTGTGAAGAATGGAAGGCAAGATCAAAAACATATATCGATGCCGCTGGTAATCCAGAAATAATAAAGCCTTGGCCAGGGATTGAGCCGCACAAGAAAAAATTTCAGAATCTTTACCTTAGCCCTAAAGAAGGATCTACGCAAAAACCGATACTAGATGGTTTGCGTTCTCGATCGTTGCAACTGTGCCCAGCTTGCGGTGAGGATGGTACGCCAAATACACTCGATCATTATTTGCCCAAGGAGATATTTCCTGAATTGTCGATTACTCCTGCCAATTTGTTTCCCATGTGTGACATTTGTCAAGGTGAAAAAGGAACTAAGACTGTTAGTAGCAAAAATGAACGCTTATTTATTCATC
>NZ_JQKS01000068.1:0-6191 GCF_000746145.1 Methylobacter sp. BBA5.1 | reverse complement strand
ACTGGTCGCTATGGCGAAGACGCCATCAAGCCGTTGCCCGTGCCTGCCATTACCGACGACGCAGGGAGAAAAATAATCTACAACTGTAGTACTAGTGAAAGGGCATGGGCGGCAGACGCATTTTCTCGGAAGCGCTGATCAGTTTACGCCACCGTCTCAGCGTCTTTCCGGCCCGCAGCAAGGAACGCCGAGCCATCATGCAGGAAACCGCAAAACTGTATGGCGTCTCGGAAACCACCTTATACCGTGCCCTGAATGACCATAACCGGCCCAAACCGTTACGGCGGTCTGACCGTGGGCAGCCGAGAGTCCTGCCGGCAGACGAAATGGCCGCGTATTGCGAAATCATTGCCGCCATGAAAATCCGGACATCCAACCAAAAGGGCCGGCATCTCTCGACCTCGGGATGCATTCGCCTGCTGGAGGAATTCGGCCTCGATACGCCCCAGGGTTTTGTCAAAGCCGGGCCCGGACAACTGAAGAAAACCACCGTCAACCATTATCTGAAACAATGGGGGTATGACCGCAATTACCTGGTTCGTCAGCCGCCAGCGGTGCGTTTCCAGGCCGAGCAAAGCAATGACTGCTGGCAGTTCGATCTCAGTCCCTCGGACCTTAAACAGGTCAAACAACCGCTATGGGTGGATCAGGACCGGGCAGCGCCCACCTTGATGCTTTACAGTGTGGTCGATGACCGAAGCGGCGCCGCCTATCAGGAATACCACTGTGTCTACGGCGAAGATGTGGAAGCGGCGTTGCGGTTCCTGTTTGCGGCGATGTCGCCGAAGCAGGACGCCCAATTCGCCTTCCAGGGGATTCCGTCCAAGCTTTATTGCGATAGTGGCCCGATCACCCGAAGCCGGATTTTTCAGCAAGTCATGACCTACCTGGGAATTGAGGTTATCGTCCATATGCCGAAAGGCAGCGATGGCACCCGCGTGACCGCCCGGGCGAAAGGCAAAGTCGAAAGGCCGTTCCGGACCGTCAAAGAAATGCATGAGACCCTTTATCATTTCCATGAACCGCAAAATGAAGCCGAAGCCAACGAATGGCTGTTTAATTTCCTGATTCGCTACAACAATATGCAGCATCGGTCTGAAGCCCATTCCCGGATGGAAGACTGGCAACAGCATCTGCCTGCCACCGGCATTCGCGCAATGTGCTCCTGGGACCGGTTCTGTACGTTTGCCCGGGAACCGGAACGCCGCAAGGTGGGCGGCGATGCGCGGGTCAGTATTGACGGTATTTCCTATGAGGTCGATCCAGACCTGGCCGGGGAAACCGTCGTGTTGTGGTGGGGGTTGTTTGACAGCGAGCTGTATGTTGAATTCGGCGACAAGCGCTATGGGCCTTATGCGTCCGTCAACGGCCCCATCCCCCTGGGGCGTTACCGGTCGTTCAAAAAAACCAAACAGCAAAAGCGGGCTGAGCGCATTGAAGCGTTAGCGAGCGAGCTGAAATTGTCCCGTGCGGCGCTGGATCAGAACCTTAACGCCGGCACATTGGCGGCTTTTGCGCCGGACCCGGAAATACCCGGAACCGCATTTAATGATCCCGATCCGTTCAGGGAATTCATGTTCCCTGATCGGGTGGCGGCAAAACAAGCGATTGCCGCCGAACTGGGCATGCCCTTGGCAAAACTGAACCAGGAGCAACTGGATTACATTAATCAAGTTGTCGCCGAGACCCTCAACAAGCGTCTGATTTTCGAACAAATACACGCTTTTTTTATTCGTCATTAAAAAGGAAAGCCACATGTTAAGCGATGTCATGGACTATTACGGTCTCGCTCAGGACTGTCAAGGTGCCGGTTATTTTGAAACGGAGCACCATCAGCAAATTGCTAAAGAACTCAAAGCCCAGGTCAAACAAGGCCGGATGATCGCCTTATCGGGCATTGTCGGGTGCGGTAAAACGACCACCTTAAAGGCGATCAGGCAGGAACTCACCAAAGAAAAAGAGGTTTTGGTGTCAAAAGCACTGTCGATAGAAAAAGGGCGAGTCAATCTGGGCACCTTGATGATGGCCTTGTTTTACGATCTGGCCACGGAAAAGGATTTTAAAATCCCCACGCAACCCGAAAAGCGTGAACGCATGCTGCAAACGCTGATTAGAAAACGCCAAAAACCGATTGCTTTATTTGTCGATGAAGCCCATGACCTCGACAGTAAAACACTGATTGGGCTCAAGCGCCTCATTGAGGTCGTGCAGGACGGCGAAGGCATGCTCTCCATTGTCCTGGCTGGACACCCCAAATTAAAGAATGAATTGCGCCGGCCGGCCATGGAAGAAATTGGTTCACGGACGACGATCTTCAGTCTTGAAGGCATACAAGGCCAAAAAATTGCCTATATCAACTGGTTGCTGGAAAAATGCTTGAAAAAAGGCGTTAAACGCAGCGATGTTTTTACCGATGAAGCCTTGGCGCAGCTGGCAGAGCGGTTAACGACGCCCCTGCAAATTGAACAGCACCTGAGATTGGCTTTCGAAGAAGCCTACCGCATAGGGCAAAAGCCGGTGGAAACAGAAATCATCGATGCCATCTTGGCCAAAGACATCAACGCGTTAGGGCCGCGCTTAACCCGGCATGGCTACAATACCAAGGCCCTGGCTGAACTGCTCGATACCAAACCCGCTGAAATACGCTCATTCTTGCAGGGCAACCTGACTCCGGCCCGGACACAGGAATTGCAGAACAGCCTGTTGGCGATTGGGATTCCTCTCTGATTTCTTATTGGCACACAATGTGGGCCCTGAGCGATGTTTGCAGGCTGTTGGCAAATAATGCCGGTCTATTCTCATTTAATTCGGGTCGAAGGGATCGGCTATTGGCAGTTAATCCGGGCCGAAAAAATGGCTGTTTGCAGGTCCTGCGGTTTATATTTGCAGGCCGCCACACCTACGTATTGATTTATCTGGATTATCTGACCGAATGCCGTTACGCGGATGAAACCTCCGAACATCATCTGGCCGGTCTCGCGCATCTGGGGTTATGGATGGGCCGAAATCACTTTCGCATCGAGGAACTCGATGAAGCGTTAGTGACCCAATTCCTTGATGAACATTTGCCAAACTGCGACTGCCCGCGACCTATTTTTCAAACGCGTACCGATCTTAGCGCGGCTTGCGGTCATTTTTTGCGCATTCTGCGTGATCGCGGTGTCATTGCGTCTTTGCCAAGACCCGTCGAACCAGTCTATGTCGAAGTTGAGCGCTTCGACGATTACCTGAGAGACGTCCGAGGCTTGGCCAGTGAGACGCGGCGAAATTATCGGCGTATTGTGCTGAATTTTCTGCAAGCTTGCTTTGGTTGCGCTGAGATTGTTTTCACTGTCTTGCAACCTGACGATATCCGGCATTTTATTGCCGAGCAGTTAACACCTCGCGCTACGTCGGCAAAAGCCAACTCGCTTGCTTCTGCTTTACGTGCTTACTTTCGTTATCGCGGCGCGGGTGGCGATGATGTTCACGCACTCAGTGGTGCTATCGTATTACCTGCCCATTGGAATTTGGCCACATTACCGAAGGCGCTGACCGACGATGAAGTCAATCGCCTGCTCAATGCATTCCAGCCTGAGCTTCCCTCATGTCGACGCGGTTATGCGATGGTTCGCTGTGCTTTAGACCTGGGAATGCGTGCCGGCGAAATTGCCAAGCTTGCATTGGCCGACATTGACTGGCAAGCCGGCACGGTCACACTCCGAAGTACCAAGTCGCGCCGCGTGGACATTCTGCCACTACCGATCTCTACCGGCCAGGCGATTGCTGACTATCTGCGCTACGAGCGGCCACGGACGATCAATCCGGCGGTTTTTGTACGGCGTCTTGCGCCACACGATGTCCCGATTAGTGCCTATGCGGTTCACCGTCTCATTCGCGATGCGTATCGCCGTATTGGACTCGATCATGGTAGAACCCACGCCCTCCGGCATACCCTTGCTCGCCGTTTGTTAGAGCAAGGGGACTCGCTGAAGGAGGTTGCGGATATTCTTCGCCATCGCTCTCTCGACACGTCGCTGATCTATGCCAAACTCGACAGCCGAAAACTGTCTGCCGTTGCATTACCTTGGCCCGGGAGTGCAGCATGAACACGCCGATCACATTGCAAGCACGCGTTCAGGATTATCTGGCCGAGCGGCGGCGCCTGGGATTTCAGTTGAAGTATCCAGAACTACCCTTGATGGATTTTGCCCGTTACGTGGATAGTCTGGATTGGGCCGGGCCGTTGACCTTGGATATCATGAGCGACTGGGCGCGGCTCGATAAACAAGGCCGTCATAACCCCGAGACATGGGCAAGGCGGTTCAAGTTATTGCGCCCCTTTATCCGTTATTTACGGCAATTTGAACCGGCAACCGCCATGCCTGACGAATCGGTTTTTGGTTCGCTTCCGGGGTGGCAAATGCCGCATATCTATCGGGAACAAGAGATCATTGATTTACTCGCCGCCGCACGCCAACTGGGCACTGATGGAAACCTGCGCGCGGCCACCTATGAAACGCTGTTCGGACTGCTGGCTTCGACTGGCCTGCGCGTATCCGAGGCCGTTCATCTTTTAGATACCGACGTGGACTTGGCGCAAGGCTTGTTAACCGTCCGGCAAACCAAGTTTAACAAGTCGCGCCAGTTGCCGTTACATCCCAGCGTGACAGCTGCCTTGTTATGCTACCGAACACTTCGCCGCCAGCGGGTTCAGGAATACGCTGATTTGCCCTTCTTTGTCGGGACGCGCGGCCAACGGCTGGGTAAACCACTGAGTTCACGCCAAGTCGATCGCGTCTTTACCACGCTACGCAAGCAACTCGGTTGGATCAACCGCGGCGCTCATGATGCGCCTCGGGTTCACGATCTGCGCCATACCTTCGCGGTGCGTCGCGTACTGCTTTGGCAAGCACAGGGTACGGATATTGATCAGGCGATGCTGGCACTATCCACCTATATGGGCCATGCCAAGATATCGCACACCTATTGGTATTTGACGGCCGTGCCGGAACTGATGGACGTGGCGGCAGGCAAATTCGAGCAGTTTGCACAGCCCGAGGAGGTGGACTATGCCGACTAGAATCGCCAGCGCTGAACCGTCCATGTCGTTTCCCGCACTCGTCCAAGCCTTTTTCACCGATTACCTCGTCGAGCAACGGGCATTGAGTCCACAAACCGTTGCAGGCTACCGTGATGCGTTCACGCTATTCTTGACGTTCGCCCACCGATATCTCGGCAGATGGCCAGCGGCAATGCATCTGTCCGACATCACGCCAGCGTTGATACTGGCTTTTTTGGATCATTTGGAACGGGAGCGACACAACAGCGTACGCAGCCGCAATATCCGATTAGCAGCATTACGCGCCTTTCTAAAGTTCGTCTCACACCACGATCTATCAGCGTTGCAAACCATTGAACAGGCTTTGGCCATACCGATGAAACGCTTCGAGCTACCTTTACCTGAATTCCTCTCGCGGGAAGAAATGCTCGCCATCATCGGTGATCCCGGCATCACGTGGATCAGTCGCCGTGACCATTTATTGCTGGAGTTACTTTACAACACCGGCGCGCGCGTATCGGAAATCATCCACGTCAAGGTAGTAGATGTCGTGTTGGACGGCGCGGCTTGTGTCCACTTGCATGGCAAAGGCCGAAAGCAACGGGCGGTGCCGTTATGGAAATCGACAGTGAAGGCAATCCGGGCATGGTTGCGCTTGAATCCAACGATGGGAAATGACTCCGCGTTACTGCCCAATCGCGAGGGTCAAGCGATGACCCGAAACAATGTCACTCAGCGTCTTAGCTTGGCGGTAATCAAGGCCTCCAAAACCGTCAACAGCTTATTGGGGCGTCATGTTTCGCCACACTGCATTCGACATTCAACAGCGATGCATCTATTGCATTCCGGTGTCGACATCAGTGTGATCGCTCTGTGGTTGGGTCACGAAAGCCCGAAAACGACATACCAGTATGTCGGAGCCGATTTGGCCATGAAGGATCAAGCACTTGCCAAACTTCAGGAACCCGGCATGAAACCGCTTCGCTATACTGCCCCGGACTCTTTGCTTCAGTTCTTGAAATCGCTGTAATTATGTGAAGCTCGCGAGCGAGATAGACACTTCCAAGCCTGATCGTATCTCGCTCGCGACAACATCGCTGTACATAAAAGGAAACTTCACATAATGGCACTTATGCAAAGCTTTGCATAA
>NZ_KN050818.1:3616-9443 GCF_000746145.1 Methylobacter sp. BBA5.1 | reverse complement strand
AGGCTTTCTGCATCCAGTTGAGCCGGTTGACCACACCGCGGTGCTCGTTCATCGCCCCTTTGGGCTGCCCGGTCGAGCCGGAGGTATAGATGACGTAGGCCAGGTGCCGGGAGGTCAGGCCCAGCGATTGCGGCGGCAGGTTCGTGTCCGGCTGTTCGGCGATCCGGCGCCAGTCGCTGTCCAGTGCGATCATGCGGGACTCGGTCCAGGGCAGGCTGCCCTTGAGCCGCTCTTGCGTCAGCAGCACCCTGGGCGCGGCATCAGCCAGCATGTAGGCCAGCCGGTCCGCCGGATAGGCCGGGTCCAGCGGCACATAGGCGCCGCCGGCCTTCAGGATGCCCAGCAGACCCACCACCATCTCCAGGCTGCGCTCGGCGCAGATCGCGACCAGAACATCGGGGCCCACGCCCGAACGGCGCAGGTAGTGCGCCAGGCGGTTGGCCCGGGCGTTGAGTTCGGCATAGCTCAGCGTCTGATCCTCGAACACCACCGCCGGAGCATCGGGCGTATCCCGCACTTGCGCCTCGAACAGTTCATGGACACAGTTATATTGAGGGTAGTCGGCCTGGGTGGCGTTCCAGTCGTAAAGCACTTGGCGGCGCTCGGCCTCCGGCAGCACGCCGATCCGGCCCATGGCGGTATCCGGTGCGTTTTCCAGGGCAGTGATCAGGTTTTCCAGCGCCGTGTGCATCATCGCGCACAACCTTTCCGGCGCCACTGGCGGCAGGGTTTGCGCGGTCAGCGAGAAGCCTTCGCCCAGGTCGTCCACATCCAGCACGATCGGGTAGTTGGTGCGCTCTCCGCCCGACAGGGTTTCGATGCCCTGCCAGGCGGCGGCACTGTCCGCCGAGGCGTCGACCTGGCTGTGCCGGTAGTTGAGCAGTGCGCTGAACAGCGGCGCCGGCGCCTGCACGCCGCTGCAGCGTTGCGCCAGGCTCAGCGGCGCATGTTCATGGCGCAGCAGGCCGGCCAGCCGGTTCTGCACGTCACGGACCTGTTCCAGGACACTGCCCTGGTCCAGCCGCACGCGCAACGGCAGGGTGTTGATGAACATCCCCAGCACCCGCCCGGCGCCCTCGCCGCTCTGCATGCGCCCGAACAGCACTGTGCCGAACACCACGTCATCGCGCCCGGAGGTCCGAGACAGTACCGCGGCCCAGGCCAGATGGAACAAACCTGCGGCGCTGATGCCCAGGGTCCGGGACTGTTCCCGCAGCCGGCGCGCCAGGTCCGTGGCGACGGTCAGCTCGGCTTCCTGAATACCGCTGCCGTCGCCCAATACGTCGAGCAGACCGAACGGTGCCGTCGGCTCGTCGACATCGGCCAGCATGCCGCGGAAAAAGGCTTCGTGCTCTTCCGGTTTCATCCCCAGTCGGGCCTGCGCGACGAAATTGCGGAACGGCAGCGGCGCCGGCAGTTGCTCTGCCTGATTCAGCTGGTGCATCTGGATCTCTTCCAGCAGGATGGCCAGCGCGGTGTGATCGAGCGCCAGATGGTGCGTCAATAGCAACAGCAGCCAACGCCCTTCCCTGGGATCATGGGCGGTAAAGCCGTTGATCATCGGCGCGACTCGCACGTCGACGCGATAATGTCTCGGATCGTAACGTTCCTGCAACTGTTCGGCCGTATCGCCGGTTTCAGGGTCGATGACGACCTCCTCGATCGCCAGTTCCGCTGCCCGCCAGACCACCTGCACCGGTTCCGGCAGGCCTTCCCAGGCCACGGCCGTGCGCAGGATGTCGTGGCGCGCTATCACCGCCTGCAGGGCGCTCAGGAAACTGTCGAGACGCTCGCGCGTGTCGAACGCCATCAGGTGCGGCAGCAGGTAGGCATCTCCTTCGGATTCCATCAAATGGTGGAACAGAATGCCTTCCTGCAGCGGCGCCAGCGGATAGATGTCCTGCACGTTGGCCGCCCCGCCCGGCACGGCGGCCGTGATGCGGTCGATATCGGCCTGCGCCAGACTGACCAGCGGCAGCAGGTCCGGGGTAATGGCCGTCGCATCGGCCGGAATAGCGTTAGGCGGCACCAGGACCTGCAGGGAATCGCCGCCGACTGCGGCAGCCAGCCCGGCCAGCGTCGGCGTGGTGAACAAGGCTTGCACGTCGGTGTTCAGCCCGGCCCGGCGCATGCGCGCGATTAAGGTCACCGCCAGCAACGAATGTCCGCCCAGTTCGAAGAAATTGTCGTGGCGGCCGACCTGTTCAAGCTTGAGCAGTTCAGTCCAGAGGGCGGCCAGGGTTTCTTCCGTCTCGCCTTGCGGCGCCTCATACTCACGTGCGCCATAAGCATCGCCCTCCGGCACCGGCAGCGCTTTGCGGTCCAGCTTGCCGTTGACGGTCAGCGGCAGCGCTTCCAGCGGCACGAAAGCCGCGGGCACCATGTACTCGGGCAGCGTCTCGGCCAGGTACGCGCGCAGGCGGTCCACCGTCACTTCGGCGTCGCCGGTGTAGTAGGCCACCAGGCGTTTGTCGCCAGGGACGTCCTCGCGGGCCAGCACGGCCGTTTCCCGTACTCCCGTGTATTCGGCCAGCCGGGCTTCGATCTCGCCCGGTTCGATGCGGAAGCCGCGGATCTTGACCTGATGGTCATTGCGGCCCAGATAGTCGATGTTGCCATCCGCACGCCAACAGCCCAGATCACCCGTTTTGTAAAGCTGAGCCCCGGGCTCGTTGACGAAAGGATCGGCGATGAAACGCTCGGCGGTCAGTTCCGGCCGGTTCAGGTAGCCCTGCGCCACGCCCGGTCCACCGATGTAGATTTCGCCGGCCACGCCAATAGGCACCGGTTGCCGCTGAGGGTCCAGGATATAGATCTGGGTATTCGTGATCGGACGGCCGATGGGAATGCTCTCGGCCTGCTCGGCGATGGCTTCAACTGAATAGGAAGTAGCAAATGTCGTTGTTTCAGTAGGGCCGTAGACATTAAGCAAGCGACATTGAGGCTGGCTGTCCAGGAACTGCTTGGCAATAGCCGGGGAGGCCCTCTCGCCACCGAAGAGCAAATGTTTTAATCGAGCCAGTGCCGTAGGCAATATGACGGCATATTGATTGAACAGCGCCGTCGTCAAAAACAGGGTCGTCGCGCCCTGCTCGGTAAGGCTATGGGCGAACGTTTCAGGCTCAAGAACGGCGGATTGCGGAATAATCAGTAGGCGCGCACCGTTTAATAAAGCCCCCCAGATTTCAAAGGTCGAGGCATCGAAGGCGGGGTTGCTGCAGTGTGCGATACAGTCTGTCGGCTCAATCCGCGCATAGCCATTGTTGATGACGAGCCGGTTGATCGCGCGGTGAGGAACGATCACGCCCTTGGGCACGCCTGTCGATCCTGAGGTATACATGATATACGCCGGCGTATCGGCCGCTCTTTGCAGGTGTAAATCGGCCGATGAGCAATGGGCGATGGCCTCGTTTGCCTGCGCCAGGTCAAGCACCTGAACGCCTGGCCAGTCCCGGCCGGCCGCGCTGTCTTGCGCAACGATCACCTGCCTGGCCTGACAATCCTGGATCATGAACGCCTGCCGGTCCGCTGGAAACTCCGGATCGATCGGCACGTAGGCACAGCCGCTTTTCAGTACGGCCAGCTGCGCTACCAGCATCTCCACACTGCGCGCCATAACGACCGGGATGAAATCGCCGGCAGCGACGCCTATGCGGCGTAAATGGTGCGCCAGGCGGTTGGCCCGGGCGTTGAGTTCGGCGTAGCTCAGCCGGCCGCCGTTCCATACCACGGCATCGGCCTCGGGTGTTTGCAACGCCTGCGCCTCGAACAGTTCGTGGACGCAACTCGCTTTAGGATAGTCGGCCTGGGTGGCGTTCCAGCCGTACAGCACCTGGCGGCGCTCGGCCTCGCCGAGCATCGGCAAACGGGTGACGGCCTGGCTGTCGTCCGCCACCATGCCGGCCAGCAGGGCTTGCCAGTAGCCCAGGTAACGGGCGACGGTGTCTTGGTCAAACAGCGCCGTGGCATATTCGAGACTGCCGACGATGGCGTCGCCGTCTTCTTTCAGCGAGAGGCTGAGGTCGAATTGGGCGCTGGCGTGCGCCACGTCCACCGGCGCCAGGCTGAGGCCGGGCAGGCTCAGTTTCCCGCCGGGCGTGTTTTGCCAGTCGAACATGACCTGGAACAACGGGGCATGCGCGAGGCTGCGAGGCGGCTGCACGATTTCGACGACCTGTTCGAACGGGATGTCCTGGTGGGCCTGGGCATTGAGGGTCTGGATTTTGATTCGTTCGATCAGGTCCGCGACCGTGGGCGAATCCGACAGGTCGATCCGCAGGGCCAGGGTGTTGACGAAGAAGCCGATCAGGCCCTCGATTTCGGCCCGCCCCCGGTTGGCCGAGGGCGTACCGATCACCAGGTCGTCTTGGCCCGAGAGCCGCGACAGGGTCAGGGCCCAGCCGGCCAGCAGGGTCATGAACAGGGTCGCGCCGTGCTGCTGGCTGAAGGCTTTGAGCCGCGCGCTGAGGTCGGCGTCCAGCCGGACGGCCTGCTGGGCGCCGGCATAGTCCTGTTGCGCCGGCCTCGGCCGGTCACTGGGCAGTTCCAGCAGGGCGGGCGCGCCCGCAAGGGTCTGTCGCCAGTAAGCCGCCTGGGTGTGCAGCTGTTCGCCTTCGACCCAGCGCCGCTGCCAGACGGCATAGTCGGCGTACTGGATCGGCAGCGGCGGCAAGGGGTCGCCTTCGCCACGGCTGTAGCTCGCGTAGAGGCGGCCCAGTTCGTCGATCAGCACGCCCATGGACCAGCCGTCGGCAATGATGTGATGCAGGGTGATCAGCAACACGTGTTCGTCGGCCGCCAGCCGGACCAGGCGGCCTCGCGCCAGCGGGCCCCGGGCCAGATCGAACGGCGCCTGGGCTTCCTGTTCGGAGAGCCGGGCCAAGGCGGCCGAGGGGCTGGCGTCGGTACTGAGATCGTGTTCCAAGAGCGTGAAGCCGCCGTTAGTGTTCAGAATCAGTTGACTGGCCTCGCCGTCCTGCTCGATGAAGAGCGTGCGCAAGGCCTCGTGGCGGGCCACGATCCGGTCCAGCGCGCGCCGCAGGGCCGCCTCATCCAGCACGCCCGTCAGCCGTATCCCGCCGGCGATATGGTAGGCTTCGCTGGCGCCTTCCATCTGGGCGATGAACCAGAGCCGTTGCTGGGCGAAGGATAGCGGCAAAGGCTGGCCGCGATCGGCTCGCTCGATCGGCGCCAGAGTGTTTGCATCGCTCTGTTGCAGCTGTCTGGCCAGATCCTGCAGGACCGGATGGTCGAACAGGTCGCGCAAGGCCAGCTCGCATCCCATGCCCTGCCGGATGCGGGTGATCACCTGCACCGCCAGCAGCGAATGGCCGCCCAGCTCGAAGAAGTGGTCATGGCGTCCGACGCGCTCGATCCCTAGGATATCCTGCCAGATCGCCGCCAGGGCTTCCTCCTGCTCACCTTGCGGCGCTTCATACTCACGTGCGCCATAAGCATCGCCCTCCGGCACTGGCAGGGCCTTGCGGTCCAGTTTGCCGTTCGGGGTCAGCGGCAGCGCGTCCAGGATCATAAAGGCGCTGGGCACCATGTACTCGGGCAGCACGGCCTTGAGCTGGGCACGCAGTTCATCAATGTTGAGCTCGGCGGAAGCCGTCAGATAGGCTACCAGGCGCTTGTCGCCGGGATGGTCTTCACGGGCAATGACGACGGCCTCGTGCACGCCAGGACAAGCGGCCAGCTGCGCCTCGATCTCGCCCAGCTCGATGCGGAAGCCGCGCACCTTGACCTGAAAATCATTGCGGTCCAGGAATTCGATGCTGCCGTCTTCCCGCCAGCGGCCCAGGTCGCCGGTCTTGTACAGCCGGGC
>NZ_KN050818.1:0-1671 GCF_000746145.1 Methylobacter sp. BBA5.1 | reverse complement strand
CAGTCTGGCTTCCTGAATCCGGCTGCCGTCGCCCAGGACGTCGAGCAGGCCGAACGGCGCCGTCGGCTCGTCGACATCGGCCAGCATGTCGCGGAAGAAGGCCTCGTGCTCTTCCGGCTTCATCCCCAGCCGCGCCTGAGCGACAAAGTTGCGGAACGGCAGCGGCGCCGGCAGCTGATTCGCCTGTCCCTGCAGGTGTGCCCTCGCCTCTTCCATCAGCAATGCCAGCGCTGTGTGGTCGGACACCAAATGGTGCATCATCAGCAACAACAGCCAGCGGTCGTTGGCTTTATCATAGGCGGTATAAACCCGCATCAACGGCGCCTGGCGCACATCGAAGCGGTAATGTCTCGGATGGTAACGTTCCGTCAATTGTCCGGCCACATCGCCCGCTTCAGGGTCCAGGATGACCTCCTCTACGCTCAGCGAAGCCTGGCGCCACACGATCTGCACGGGCTCCGGCAATCCCTCCCAGGCCACGGAAGTGCGCAGGATATCGTGCCGGTCAATCACCGCCTGCAGCGCAACCACGATCTCTTGCAGCCGCTCAGCGCTATCGAAAGCCAACAAAGAGGGCAAGAGGTAGGCGTCCCCTTCGGACTCCATCAAATGGTGGAACAGAATGCCTTCCTGTAGCGGCGCCAGCGGATAGATATCCTGCACGTTGGCCGCCCCGCCCGGCACGGCGGCCGTGATGCGGTCGATATCGGCCTGCGACAGGGCTACCAGCGGCAGCATGTCCGGGGTAATGGCCGTCGCATCGGCCGGAATAGCGTTAGGCGGGACCATGACCTGCCGGGAATCGCCGCCGACTGCGGCAGCCAGTCCGGCCAGCGTCGGTGCGGCGAACAAGGCCTGCACGTCGGCGTTCAGTCCGGCCTGGCGCATGCGCGCAATGAGCGACACAGCCAGCAGGGAATGTCCGCCCAGTTCGAAAAAATTGTCGTGGCGGCCGACCTGCTCGACCTTGAGCAGCTCGGACCAGATGGCGGCTAAAGCCTGTTCGGTCTCGCCTTGCGGCGCCTCATACTCACGTGCGCCATAAGCATCGCCCTCCGGTGCCGGCAGAGCTTTCCGGTCCAGCTTGCCGTTGGCGGTCAGCGGCAGCGCTTCCAAGTGCACGAAGGCGACAGGCACCATGTATTCGGGCAGGGTTTCGGCCAGGTGCGCGCGCAGGCTGTCCGCCGCCACGTCGGCGTCGCCGGTGTAATAAGCCACCAGCCGTTTGCCGCCGGTGCCGTCCTCGCGGGCCAGCACCGCCGTTTCCCGCACCTGCGGATGCTCGGCCAGCCGGGCCTCGATCTCGCCCAGCTCGATGCGGAAGCCGCGGATCTTGACTTGGAAATCGTTGCGGCCGAGGAACTCGATACTACCATCCTCCAGCCAGCGGCCCAGGTCGCCGGTCTTGTACAGCCGGGCTTCGGGATCTGAGCTGAACGGGTCGGCGATGAAGCGCTCGGCGCTCAGCTCGGGCCGGTTCAGGTAACCCCGCGCCAGTCCGGCGCCGCCTACATACAGCTCGCCCATGACACCGACCGGAACGGGTTCGAGATGAGAGTCCAGCAGGTAGACGTGGGTGTTGGCGATGGGCTTGCCGATCGGCGGCAGGCCTTCTTTTCCGGCCGGCACCGGGCAGGAGGTCGAAACCACGCTGTTCTCGGTGGGGCCGTA
>NZ_JQKS01000065.1:0-6329 GCF_000746145.1 Methylobacter sp. BBA5.1 | reverse complement strand
CTTATCGGGCCAGAGCGCTTCCCAGGCTTGCAGCTTTTGCGGCGACAGCGCGTCGCCGGTCACGTTGAGCAACCGCACGCCGGCCAGTTGTTCGCGCGCCTTGTCCGGCGAGCGTTCCCATTCCGCCACCAGGGTGTGCCAGTGCGCGGCGGTCAGGTGCACGAAGGTCGGGCGTAGGTCGCTGTCCATGCCGAACAGCCGCTCGCTCGGCGCCAGCGTCGCCCCGGACAGCAGCGCCGGGAAGATCTCTTCGACGGACAGGTCGAAATTCAGGGAGTTCTGCTGCAGGACGGTATCGGCGCCGGTCAGCTCGAACACCTCGGCCGCCCCCAGGGAATAATTGACCAGGGACTGGTGTTCGATCATCACGCCTTTGGGCTGGCCGGTCGAGCCGGAGGTGTAGATGACGTAGGCCAGGTGCCGTGGCGTCAGGCCCAGCGCTTGCGGGTCCAGGTTGGCGCCGGTCTGTGCCGCCCAGGGCGCCGGGTCGACGTCGAGCAGCAGGCGCGGTACCGCCGGCGCGCAGTCGGCGAAGCGCGCGGCCAGCCCGCTTTGTATCAGCAGCACCGCCGGGGCGCTGTCGGTCAGCATGTAGGCCAGCCGTTCCTCGGGATAGGCCGGGTCCAGCGGCACGTAGGCGCCGCCGGCCTTGAGAATGGCCAGCAGGCCGATGATCATGTCCGGCCCGCGCTCGGCGCAGATCGCGATCCGGTCGTCGGGGTTGACGCCCAGGCTGCGCAAATGGTGCGCCAGCTGGTTGGTTTTGACGTTGAGCTCGGCGTAGCTCAGCCGGCCGCCGTCCCATATCAGGGCATCGGCCTCGGGTGTTTGCAGCGCCTGCGCCTCGAACAGTTCGTGGGCGCAGCGGTCCTTGGGATAGTCGGCTTGGGTGGCGTTCCAGCCGTACAGCACCTGGCGGCGCTCGGCCTCGCTGATCATCGGCAAACGGGTGACGGCCTGGCTGTCGTCCGCCACCATGCCGGCCAGCAGGGCTTGCCAGTAGCCCAGGTAACGGGCGACGGTGTCTTGGTCAAACAGCGCCGTGGCATATTCGAGACTGCCGACGATGGCGTCGCCGTCTTCTTTCAGCGAGAGGCTGAGGTCGAATTGGGCGCTGGCGTGCGCCACGTCCACCGGCGCCAGGCTGAGGCCGGGCAGGCTCAGTTTCCCGCCGGGCGTGTTTTGCCAGTCGAACATGACCTGGAACAACGGGGCATGCGCGAGGCTGCGAGGCGGCTGCACGATTTCGACGACCTGTTCGAACGGGATGTCCTGGTGGGCCTGGGCATTGAGGGTCTGGATTTTGATTCGTTCGATCAGGTCCGCGACCGTGGGCGAATCCGACAGGTCGATCCGCAGGGCCAGGGTGTTGACGAAGAAGCCGATCAGGCCCTCGATTTCGGCCCGCCCCCGGTTGGCCGAGGAAGTACCGATCACCAGGTCGTCCTGGCCCGAGAGCCGCGACAGGGTCAGGGCCCAGCCGGCCAACAGGGTCATGAACAGGGTCGCGCCGTGCTGCTGGCTGAAGGCTTTGAGCCGCGCGCTGAGGTCGGCGTCCAGCCGGACGGCCTGCTGGGCGCCGGCATAGTCCTGTTGCGCCGGCCTCGGCCGGTCGCTGGGCAGTTCCAGTAGGGCGGGCGCGCCCATGAGAGTCTGTTGCCAGTAAGCCGCCTGGGTGTGCAGCTGTTCGCCTTCGACCCAGCGCCGCTGCCAGACGGCATAGTCGGCGTACTGGATCGGCAGCGGCGGCAAGGGGTCGCCTTCGCCACGGCTGTAGCTCGCGTAGAGGCGGCCCAGTTCGTCGATCAGCACGCCCATGGACCAGCCGTCGGCAATGATATGATGCAGGGTGATCAGCAACACGTGTTCGTCGGCCGCCAGCCGGACCAGGCGGCCTCGCGCCAGCGGGCCCCGGGCCAGATCGAACGGCGCCTGGGCTTCCTGTTCGGAGAGCCGGGCCAAGGCGGCCGAGGGGCTGGCGTCGGTACTGAGATCGTGTTCCAAGAGCGTGAAGCCGCCGTTAGTGTTCAGAATCAGTTGACTGGCCTCGCCGTCCTGCTCGATGAAGAGTGTACGCAAGGCTTCGTGGCGGGCCACGATACGGTCCAGGGCGCGCCGTAGGGCCGCCACGTCCAGCGCGCCCGTCAGCCGTATCCCGCCGGCGATATGATAGGCTTCGCTGGCGCCCTCCATTTGGGCGAGAAACCAGAGCCGCTGTTGAGCGAAGGACAGCGGTAGACGCTGGTCACGGTCGGCATGAGGGATAGAAGTGTTCTTTAATTGCTTACGTTTTAAATTTTCGGCTATTGCTTGTTTGATTAATGCTTCGCGTTCGAGTGTTGATAATTTATCCACGGAATAACTTTTCATGCTACCAGCCTTGATTTAAGTTGAAATGTAATTTTCGTCATGATTGATACTCCTCAAGAATCACTTATAGATCTCATCACCTGCAATAAATCATCCTCATCAAACTGAGCCAATTGCGCATCGATGATACGTTCAGCAAGAAATGACAGTACGGGCGCTATAAAGACATCGTGCAGCACCAGTTCAACCTCGAACTGCTGCTTGATTTCACGTACCAGTTTGACCACCAGCAGCGAATGTCCGCCCATTTCGAAGAAATTATCTTGACGGCCGACGCGCTCGATCTGCAGGATATCCTGCCAGATCGCCGCCAGAGCCTGTTCGGTCTCCCCTTGCGGCGCTTCATAGCCTCGTACGGCGCTGGCATCCGGCGCCGGCAGCGCCTTGCGGTCCAGCTTGCCGTTGGCGGTCAGCGGCAACGCCTCCAGTTGCACGAAGGCCGCGGGCACCATGTACTCGGGCAGCGTCTCGGCCAGATGCGCGCGCAGGTGGTCCGCCGCCACGTCGGCGTCGCCGGTGTAGTAGGCCACCAGCCGTTTGTCGCCGGGGCCATCCTCGCGGGCCAGCACGGCCGTTTCCCGGACCGCCGGATGTTCGGCCAGCCGGGCCTCGATCTCGCCCAGTTCGATGCGGAAGCCGCGGATCTTGACCTGGAAGTCGTTGCGGCCGAGGAATTCGATACTGCCATCTTCCAGCCAGCGGCCCAGGTCGCCGGTCTTGTACATCCGCGCCCCGGGATCGTTACTGAACGGATCTTTGATAAAGCGCTCGGCGTTCAGATCCGGACGATTGAGGTAGCCGCGGGCGACGCCGTCGCCGGCCACGTGGATTTCGCCGGCAACCCCCACCGGAACCGGTTCACCCTGCGCATCGAGCAGGTAGATGCGGGTGTTGGCGATGGGACGGCCGATAGGAGGAAGAATGGACGCATCGTTTTTAGCAGGCATTGCTGCCGAGGTTGCGACTACCGTATATTCCGTCGGCCCGTAATTATTGACAACCGTAAAGGATAAGTCCGACGGAGGATATCGGTGTAATTTATCGCCACCGGTCAACAACCAACGCAGAGCCGATAATTTTGGCCACGCCAAATCCAGCAACAACTCAGCCACCGGAGTGGGTATAAAAGCGATGGTGATTTCCTGCCTGACTAACCAATCCCTGAGGCGTTCGGAGGATAGCAGTGTTTCTTCATTGTCCAACAGATACAGACTGGCGCCTGCCGTTAAGTAGGGCCAAATTTCCCAAACGCAAGCATCGAAAGAGAAACGGGCGAGTTGTGTCGCGCGGCTCGAAGGATTGACTGCGAACGCCTTTTGATGCCAAGTAATCAGATTGACCAGGTTCCGGTGCTCGACTTGCACGCCTTTAGGCTGCCCGGTCGAACCGGAGGTGTAGATGACATAAGCGAGATGCCGTGAATGCACAGCGGCATCGGGCCGCATATCGGGATAATCTGCATGGCCTTCAAGCTGGTCCAGTGTCAAACAGGCACATCCCAACCCGCTAAACTTTGCAAGTAAGCTTTTCTGCGTCAGTACCATACCGGCATTAGTATCTGACAACATAAAATCGAGTCGATCTTCGGGCAAGCTGGAGTCTAGCGGTAAATATGCGCCGCCCGCTTTCAGAATTCCGAGGAGTCCGATAATCATCTCCGGTGAACGCTCGACACATATGCCTATAACCGTATCCGGCATGACACCTAAAGCTTCCAATTGGAATGCCAGGCGGTTGGCCCGGGCATTGAGTTCGGCGTAACTTAGCCGCCCGCCGTCCCATACCACGGCATCGGCCTCGGGGGTGCGGGCAACCTGCGCTTCAAACAGTTCGTGGATGCAGCGGTCCTGGGGATAGTCGGCCCGGGTGGCGTTCCAGTCGTATAGCACCTGGCAGCGCTCGGCATCCGGCAATACGCCGATCCGGCGCATGGCGGTGCCCGGCGCGCTTTCCAGGGCGTCGAGCAGGTTTTCCAGCGCCGTGTGCATCATCGCGCACAGCCGTTCCGGCGCCGCCGGCGGCAGGGTTTGCGCCGTCAACGAGAAGCCTTCGCCCAGGTCGTCCACGGATAACACGATCGGGTAATTGCTGCGCTCTTTGTCCGACAGGACTTCGATGCCCTGCCAGGCGGCGCCGTCCGCCGAGATTTCGCCCTGGCTGTGCCGGTAGTTGAGCAGTGCGCTGAACAGCGGCGCCGGGGCCTGCACACCGCTGCAGCGTTGCGCCAGGCTCAGCGGCGCATGTTCATGACGCAGCAGACTGGCCAGCCGCTGCTGCACTTCATGGACCTGTTCCAGGACACTGCCCTGGTCCAGCCGCACTCGTAGCGGCAGGGTATTGATGAACATCCCCAGCATCCGGTCGGCGCCCTCGCCGCTCTGCATGCGCCCGAGCAGGACCGTGCCGAACACCACATCATCGCGCCCGGAAGTCCGAGACAAAACACTGGCCCAGGCCAGATGAAACAGGCTGGCGGCGCTGATGCCCAGAGTCCTGGCCTGCTCCCGCAACCGGCGCGCCAGATCCGTGGCAACAGTCTGGTTGGCTTCCTGAATCCGGCTGCCGTCGCCCAGGACGTCGAGCAGGCCGAACGGCGCCGCCGGCTCGTCGACATCCGCCAGCATGCCGCGGAAGAAGGCTTCGTGCTCTTCCGGCTTCATCCCCAGCCGGGCCTGCGCGACAAAGTTGCGGAACGGCAGCGGCGCCGGCAGTTGGTCGCCCTGGCCCAGCTGGTGCATCCTGATCTCCTCCAGCAGCAGGCCCAGCGCGGTGTTATCGAGAGCCAGATGATGAGTCAACAGCAGCAGCAGCCACCGCCCTTTCCTGGGATCATAGGCGGTGAACCCGTTGATCAACGGCGCAGCTCTCAAGTCGAGGCGATAATGTCTCGTATCGTAGCGTTCCAGCAATTGTTCGGCCGTCTTGCCAGCTTCAGGGCCAATGACAATATGCTCGACCTTTAACTTCGCCTCGCGCCAGACCACCTGCACCGGTTCCGGCAGGTCTTCCCAGACGACTGCGGTGCGCAGGATGTCGTGGCGTGCTATCACTGCCTGCAAAGCGGCCAGAAAACCGTCCTGGCGTTCCTGCGTGTCAAACGCCATCAGGACCGGTTCCAGATACGCATCTCCGTCGGACTCCATCAAATGGTGGAACAGAATGCCTTCCTGCAGCGGCGCCAGTGGATAGATGTCCTGCACGTTGGCCGCCCCGCCCGGCACGGCGGCCGTGATGCGGTCGATATCGGCCTGTTCCAGGCTGACCAGCGGCAGCAGGTCCGGGGTAATGGCCGTCGCATCGGCCGGAATGCGGTTGGCCGGGATGACCAGCTGTTCGGAGGCGTTGCCGCTATCGGCCAACGCCGCCAGCCCGGCCAGCGTCGGCGCGGCGAACAATTCCCGCACGTCGGTAGCCATCCCGGCCTGGCGCATGCGCGCGATCAGGGTCACCGCCAGCAAGGAATGCCCGCCCAGTTCGAAGAAATTATCGTGCCGGCCGACCCGGTCGATCTTGAGCAGTTCGGCCCAGATATCCGCCAGAGCCTGTTCGGTCTCGCCTTGCGGCGCTTCATACTGCCGCGTTTGCAGGGCGCCGGCATCGGGTGCCGGCAGCGCCTTGCGGTCCAGCTTGCCGTTCGGGCTCAGCGGCAGTGCGGCCAGATGCACGAAGGCGGCGGGCACCATGTAGTCGGGCAGCATCTCGGCCAGATGCGCGCGCAGACTGTCCACCGCCACGTCGGCGTCGCCGGTGTAGTAGGCCACCAGCTGTTTGCCGCCGGGGCCGTCCTCGCGGGCCAGCACCGCCGTTTCCCGGACCTGTGGGTGTTCGGCCAGCCGGGCCTCGATCTCGCCCAGCTCGATGCGGAAGCCGCGGATCTTGACCTGGAAGTCGTTGCGGCCCAGATACTCGATGCTGCCGTCTTCCCGCCAGCGGACCAGGTCGCCGGTCTTGTACAGCCG
>NZ_JQKS01000064.1:0-6912 GCF_000746145.1 Methylobacter sp. BBA5.1 | reverse complement strand
GGCGTTGGAAGGACGCCTGCATTCAAGGCGCCCAGAAGGCCGGAGCGCAACAGCAACAGCAGCGACTGGAAGCAAAGCAGGACAAACAGCGCATCAAGGCGCTCGAAAAAGAGCTCAACCGCAAGGAGAAAGCCCTGGCGGAAGCCGCGGCTTTACTGGTGCTGCGAAAAAAGTTGACAGCCCTCTGGGAGGCAAACGAGGCCGATTAACCTCGTACCCGGAGCGGCAACAATTAGTGGCTTGGATTCGCGAAGCAACCTCTGCGGGCACCCGGAAGCGTTTGGCCTGCGCAGAAGCCGGCCTCAGCCTGCGTACCTTCCAGCGCTGGACGCAGGAAGCCGGCCAGATTAGTCAGGACCAGCGCGCGCAAGCGCAACGCCCGGAGCCTGCGAACAAGCTGTCGGAACAGGAGCGGGAACAGGTGCTGGCGGTCTGCAACCAGTCGGATCGTGCCGAGACTGGCGGACCAGGGCGTGTATCTGGCTTCGGAATCCAGCTTTTATCGTATCCTGAAGGCGGCGGATCAGCTGCATCATCGGGGCCGCGCGAAAGCACCACAAAAACGCCGGCCTCCGACCACGCATCAAGCCAAAGCGGCCAATGAAGTCTGGACCTGAGACATTAGCTATCTGCCGAGCGGCGTGCGCGGCCGGTTCTTTTATCTGTACCTGATCATGGATATCTTCAGCCGTAAAATCGTCGCCTGGGAAGTGTACGAGCAGGAGTGTGGTGAAGCGGCGGCCGCTTTGATACAGCGTGCGGTATTGGCCGAGCATTGCTTACGCAAGCCTCTGGTGCTGCATGCCGATAACGGCAGCCTGATGAAGTCGCAGACGCTGCAGGCCAAGCTTTATGACCTGGGCATTACGCCTTCTCATAGTCGGCCCCGGGTCAGTAATGACAACCCGTATTCGGAAGCGTTGTTCCGGACCTTGAAATACTGTCCGCAATAGCCCTCGCAAGGCTTTGCCTCTCTGCTGGCCGCAAGCGAATGGATGAGCCGCTTCGTGCCTTGATACAACGACACGCATCGACACAGTCAGATTAAGTTTGTCACGCCGATACAGCGCCATCGGGGCGAAGACCGCGCGATTCTTGATCAGCGTGATCAGGTCTATGCCCAGGCCAAAAAACGACATCCGGCACGTTGGTCAGGAGCGACAAGAAACTGGACGCCAGTAGGACCAGTCACGCTAAATCCGGAGCGGAACGAGGCGGAAATAAAAAAGGCCGCGTGATCAAAAAACACGACAACTATCTTGAAAAACACCGCCTGCTTCCTGAATTAGCGCATTCAACCAAAAACGATCATATATATTTTTATTGATGAGCTACACTTTGAGTTTAGTTTAAAACTGTTTATGATTTGCGCGTTATCTCGTCCAGAAAAACAATGCTCGAAAATTTTTTATTTCTGAGCTTAAGTAAGACCCGGATATAAAATTCGCTTGCTAGACAATGCAAAAAGAAGAAATAGCAACCAGTAAGGTTACATTAATAGGAATCATCATTATGATGATTGGCCTTCAACTTTCTGATGATATAAAAAATTAGGAGTAATGCATGGAAGAAACGACTGTTGATCTGTTCCGTTCAATACGAATCGAACAATTTCCGCGAGGTGCAATTATCGACACCCAACCAGCCCCGGAAATCTTATATCCTGACTTTGAACCTCGCCAACTGCCCAACGGAAAAACTCGAAAGAGAGATATCGACTCATTTGCTGACCAGAATGGAGATATGTGGGTTGAAACTGGTGGAGGCACTTCATTATTTGATCGCGCAAAGGTTTTTCAAGGAAAATCTTGGCTATCATTCGAGATACCGAAGGGTACGGTTATTCCAGAATCGCTTGTTGTCCGGTTTACTGGCTATAACAAAATTTTTGATGCAAATCATTACCAAATCGAAAGCAAGGCCAAGATGATGCGCATGGATTCTTTTAAAGGAGCATTAGATAATTTGGCGCGAAATGCCATTGTCAAAGCGATCGAATTAGGCAAGAAAATTTAAACGATTTTTTAGGAGATTTTGCATGATAGAAATCAGCGCATACGCCTTGGAAGCAGCGATACAGGCAGTGGACGAAAAAATATGGGGGCTAAAAGCGGAAATGGAGCAAGCAGCCGAAAGCGGAGACCCTAGCGACCTCGAAGATGAAATCATGGGTTATATGAAAGCGGCAGATTCACTGCGGACCAGCTATGAAGAGGCAATCAAGCAACGCTATAGCTTGATGCCATATGAGAAATTGGTTCGCTGAAAAGCCATAGGATGCACTTCACCTCAGTACCATTTTATGACCGTATGGCAGATGATTCGTATGGTGGATTTGCCTTGGCAATCCACCAACAAACGGAGCCTTGTCACTGTAATGTTCCGCAATATTACTGGTTTGATTCAAATGGTGGTTTGCTGAGCGAAACCGCCCTACCTGACTATATGATCAAAGGCGGCGCCACCTACCGGATTATCTATGATAATTTGTGGATTCATAGGGAACTTACATCAAAACCCGAAGAGCAAGTCCTGCTACAAAAACCGTCATGCTGGCAGCTATCAAGTTCATAATTGCGACACGCCGCGACTCGCGGACTAGGGTGTAGAGCCGGGCGACCGATACCGATGATTCCACTTCGCGGCGCAATGATTCGGCCGCCGCCTTTGCACCGTCATGCATGGTTGCTATCATTGCTTCACGGCTGGCTATCAAGGCAGCGTTGAGCGTTCTTTCGGCCTTGTTTTTGGCGTCATCGCCCCAGCGATGGGCGATGGCTTCCATCTCTTCCTTGAAGCGATCCAGAATTTCTTGTTGGGCGACCGCACTGTCCCGCATCAATCGTTCGTTGATCGTTTGCAGGATCAAGATTGGATCGTCGCGGCCAACGGCGATGCCGTGTTTCGCCGCGATTTCCTTGATGGTTTCCTCGATCTTGTCAGTCGCCATCACAGCACCGCCGCATTTTCAAGGTGCACGAAAATCTGTGTACGCACGATCTTGAGTCTTTGTCTGGTCATGATTGTCAGCGATTCCATTGCCAGGGCTTCATCGAAGGTCAGCCGGGCCTGCAGCATTTCCGAGAAATCCCGGCCATAGGTTTCTTCCTTGAGTGTCGGAATCTGGATAATGGCTGATACGCGATCTTTATTGTCTTTATATGCCTTCATTTGTTCAAATCCCTTTCCTTCATGCTCGATAGGCCCCCAGTAGGGATTCAGCCACACAACAAACACGCTTTCATCCGGGAACTGGCCGGCGAGTTGAGCAAATCCGCTTACCGTGTCTTGAAGGGCCTGGCCACCGGTGACGACGGTATGAACAATCAGCTCATGCCCCATGTCCTGGAGCAGTGCTGGAACTTCGTTGCTGATGAGATAGTGGGACAAGGCGACGAACGAGCTGGCCCCGTTGTCGATTATTACGTCGTTTTTGGTTGGCGCTATCAGTTCAACCAGGGCATCGAAGTTGCGGGTATTGATTTCATCGCCATCCATGATGTTCAGACGGCGTGCTTTCAGTGCCTTATATCCCTCAAATGTTGCATTCACTGGGTCAGTGTCGATGCATAAAGGCGATTGTCCCTTGCTTGCTTTGTACTGGGCGATTGCGGCCGCGATCATCGACTTGCCGACGCCGCCTTTACCTTGTAAAACCATATGGATTTTGGCCATTAGAATAGATCCTCTTTATTTGGTGTTGGGTTAAATGTAAAGCCGGTCATTGCACGGACTCTGTTCTTCTTTGGCTCCGGAGACGCCTTAGTTCTCATAGCATCGGCCTTCGGGTCGGTCTTTGTGTCATCTTCTTGGGATGGAGCAGGCAAGGCGGTCTGCTTCGCCTGATTGGCCGGCGCATGAGTGATATACCGACGGACGTGCTTCAGGAATGTCTCGTATCGATAAGGTATCTTTCCCGTTTCGTGCATATGCTCCCAAATGGTCTTGAACGCATAGCCGGCTTCAACTGCCGCCTTCACGTCGTTACGCACGGCCAGGAAAGCTACCATGTTTTTGTCCTGTCGAGGCCTTGAATCTTCTCGTTTCTTCACCCAGTCGGCCAGTTCTTCGGTATAGCTCTTTGCCATCTTTATCGATCCATTGTCGTGTCATCAAAACACTGCTTAAACGCAATTACACCGCTACCGCATCGCTATAAGTGCACTGCTGCAACACTGTTGGTGCGCCACTAGCGGCTATTATAAGCCGATTTTATACAATTTCGCTATATCGTAAATTAAATAGTATTATTACAGCGAGGAAATAGCGTACAAATCGAAATGACTAGTGGACACTTTTCATGGCATTAAGAACGCCGTAAGGCGGGCAGGATGTGTGAAGTTAGCTAACCGTCAAAGCCGGTCAACTAACTTCACTACCCTTATTCGCACCAGGTGCTCAACGGACATCCTGCTCTGCGAGGCAGCCGGCTACCGTCGGTAACAGCGAGGTTGACGAACAATGGAAAATAAAGAGAAACAAACTGGACGGAAACGCGGCCACCATTTGCGAGTGCCAGTCTTTCCGGAAGAAAAAACTGAAATCGAACGCCAGGCGCAACAGGCCGGTATGAGCGTTGCACGATTCTTACGCGAAGTAGGGCAGGGCTACCAGATCAGGGGGATTGTCGATTATGAACAAGTGCGCGAATTGGCACGCATCAATGGCGATCTTGGCCGTCTGGGAGGTCTCCTGAAGCTCTGGCTGACAAATGATAGACGTACCGTTCAGTTTGGCGAGGCCACAATCCGGGCGTTGCTGAGCAGGATCGAGTCCACGCAGGATGAAATGGGGCAGGTAATGAAGTCGGTGGTTCGCCCAAGGGCGGAATCATGAATTTTTTAGCGGCTAAAATCTTCAGGGAGGCGGCTTGATTGCAAAGCATGTCCCTATGCGGTCGCTTGGCAAAAGCGATTTTGCAGGGCTGGCGGACTACATTACCGACACACAGGGAAAAACCGAAAGACTTGGGCAAGTTCAGGTCACGAACTGCGCAGCAGGAACGGTGCAGGCCGCGATTGATGAAGTGCTGGCGACTCAGCACATCAACACTCGGGCCACGGGGGACAAGACCTATCACTTGCTCGTCAGCTTTAGAACGGGCGAGAAACCCAATGCCGACACCATCAAGACCATTGAAGAGCGGATCTGTGCCGGCCTTGGCTATGGTGAGCATCAACGGATTAGCGCCGTACATCACGATACGGACAATCTGCACATTCACATTGCCATCAACAAGATTCATCCGGTACGGCACACGATGCACGAACCGTATTATCCGCACCGGGCTTTGGCTGAGCTATGCACCGTCCTTGAACGAGACTATGGCCTTGAGCCGGACAATCATCAGTCGCGCAAGCGGGGCGCTGAAGGGCGGGCGACCGACATGGAACGTCATGCCGGTATTGAAAGCCTGATCGGCTGGATCAAACGGGAGTGTCTGGATGAAATCCGAGAGGCTCAGTCTTGGGCAGAGTTGCACCAGACTATGCGTGCAAACGGCCTTGAGTTGCGCGAACGCGCTAACGGTCTGGTCATCGAAGCCGTCGACGGCACGATGGTTAAAGCAAGTACGGTAGCCCGCGATCTTTCCAAACCGAAGCTGGAAGCCAGACTGGGCTCTTTCGAGGCATCGTCCGAACGGCAAGCGCGAATCAATGTGAAGCGGCAGTACCAGAAGAACCCGGTACGTCTGCGTGTCAATACTGTTGAGTTATATGCCAAGTACAAGGCTGAACAGCAAACCTTGACAGCTGCCAGGGCGGCCGCTTTGGTTAAGGCAAGAAAGCGTAAGGATGAGCAGATAGCGGCTGTCAAACGGTCGGGCCGACTGCGACGGGCGGCTATCAAAATCTTGAGCGAGGGGCGACTGACCAAAAAGCTGCTGTATGCTCAAGCCAGTAGGTCTCTGCGCAACGAAATTCAGGCGATCAACAAACAGTATCGAAGGGAGCGGAAGAGATTCTACGATGAGCACAGACGGCTCACATGGGCTGACTGGCTCAAGAAAGAAGCCATGCAGGGCAATGACGAGGCTCTGACCGCCCTGCGTGCCCGCGAGGCCGCCCAAGGCCTCAAAGGCAATACCGTCAAAGGCGAGGGTCAAGCCAGGCCTGGCCACGTACCCATACTGGACAACATCACGAAGAAGGGAACCATCATCTTTCGTGCCGGTATGAGTGCCATACGAGATGATGGCGACAAACTGCAAGTATCACGCGAGACCAACAGCGAGGGTCTGCAAGCGGCTCTCAGGCTGGCAATGGAGCGGTACGGCGAGTGCATCACCGTCAATGGCACGGTCGAGTTCAAGGCGCAGGTCGTGCGAGCCGCCGTTGAATCACAATTACCCATCATCTTTGCCGACCCCGGCCTTGAGCGTCGGCGGCAGGAACTTTCAACGAAGGAGAAAGCAAATGAGCGAACCGAATCAATTTCCTACCGAGGACGAACTGATCGACGCGGCACTGGCCGCGCTGGATCAGGACCCACTGCCGACCAGCACGCTATCAGATTTAGAAGCGGGCCTGGCGGTAGTCGGGCAGCCGGAGCATCTGAACGCTCCGCCGGTATCGTCGGGAAGCCCAACATTGGACGCCCTGGACGAGTTCCGCCGCCCCAAAGCCAGCACCGTTTGCGAGAACTGTCCGAACTCGGTGTGGTTCGCATCGCCGGCGGAAGTGAAGTGTTATTGTCGCGTGATGTTCCTGGTCACATGGAGCAGCAAGGAACCCAACCAGATAACACACTGCGACGGGGCGTTTTTGGGGCAGGAGTGAAGCCGGAACAAATCGCTGCCGCTGAAAAATATATTGACGAGAGAGAGCAAAAGAGGTTTAAAATTTACGATATACCGAAGCATTTTCTATATAACGGACAAAATGGCACTTTCACTTATGGCGGTACCAGAAA
>NZ_JQKS01000063.1:0-7817 GCF_000746145.1 Methylobacter sp. BBA5.1 | reverse complement strand
TCAGTAGGGTAAGTGAAAAATAACACGGTTGAAGGCAAATTGACCAGCATCTGTATAGGCGAAGCAGGCATTGTCGATGAGCCAATATGGGAATTATTGAATAGCCTCTCCTCCAGACCTTGAGGAGCCCTCACCTCATATTTACACAAGACAGCTCACTCACTGAAAGCCTTCAATCGATTTCAATGGTTCAGTTGGATCTTGACAACGAAGTGGGCAGAGTTGCTTCTGCTAAATATAGTCATTCCGTCCTGTTTTAAGTGATACTCAGCACAACTGGCAGGTAACCAGATGCTTAGTAGTCGTTTCCGTTGGCATCCTAAAAATACAATGCAGATGATTTTGTTGTGTCGTCTGCGAGCCTATTTCGCTTTAGTCTTTACCAAAAAACTCCCACAGTTCTCCCATTACAGCAGAGCAACTTTCCCCGATACTAAGCACCATGTTGAGACAGCGCGATATTGATGACAACAACTCACCATTCCGCAGTTATAAACCAGCTGGGTAAAACGCCCAAGCAAATGAATAATGGTATCGATTTAAGAATAAACACGACGGCATTGCGACGAATCCGATGCCGTTCTACAGAACAACTCAGCCGGAGAACACCGACATGACCAGACTGCCCGAAACCGTCATCCACCAATTCAGCCAACTGTTTGCTGTTATCGGCAAAGCCAGTGACGACCTGAAAATGGCCAGCGCGGAGGCCAGCATAGCCGGTAACTTTACGCTGGTTACCGCCAACATCGAGAATTGCCAGCAATTACTGGCTCTGGAAATGGAAATCAAAACCTGTCTGAACAATTTTGAAAATAAGTCCAAAGCTCAGCCGTTGGAAAAACCCTTCCATAAACGCTCCAGGCGCCGCACCAGGCAATCAGGCGGACGTTTGCGGGTTAGAATCGCCGGCAAAGTAATCGAAGAAGGCACTATCGCCGAAACCTTCGTCGAGACTCTGAAAGTCTTCGGATTGGATAAAGTCGCCAGGCTCAATAAAACGGTGACATCTATTCCGCTGATCGGTCGCCAACAGACCTCGGGATATCAGGCGCAAAGACAGTGCAACGGCTGGTACATCACCACCCACGTCAACAAACAAACCGCAACAACGGTGCTGGAAGAAATCGGCAGGGAATTGCATATGCCGGTGAAAATCGAGTTTGTCGATCGTTGAAAAACGACAGTTCTCATCGCACAGACCACAATACACCACGGCAGATAAACGAAAAGCCCTTCGTTTATCTATCGAACCCAGTAAAATCACAGACAAAAGCTACACAGGACGACGACATGACCCCAAACAACCCTCGCACACTGGCAGAACTTCAAGAACTGGCAACCGCTGGCGATGCCCAAGCGCATTTTGAACTGGCTGGATACTATGCCGGCGAAAACGATACCAATCTGGGATTGGAATGGCTGAATAAGGCTGCCGGACAAGGTCATAACGATGCCCAATTTGCGTTGGGTCTGTTTTACTTTCTGGGTTTAGATGATCAGCAAAAAGATCGAACTAAAAAATTCATAAATCAATACATTATGAGCTTCATGAGCTTCAAAAAAAATGAAATCGAATCGGCCCGCGAAATTGCATTCGATTTAGTGGTTAAAGTTAAATTAGGGGATGGAAAGGGTTCAAGAGATAGTAATGTTGAACTGGCTTTTGCTTGGTTTCAAAAAGCCGCTGCGCAAAATCATGTTGAGGCCAATGCATGGCTGGGCCAATGCTATCGAGATGGTATTGGCACTAAGCATAATGATGAAATGGCCTTCAATTGCTTCAGATTGGCTGCCGAGTACGGCTGGGCGGAAGCGCAATATGACTTGGCACGTTGTTATCTTGAAGGCAAAGGTGTGCACCAAAACGCCGCTCTGGGCAGGCAATGGTGCGAAAAGGCAGCAGAAAATGGCTTTGCAGAAGCTCAGTATCTATTAGCTCGCTGCTATTTAGATGGTGTAGGCGTGGCTCAAAATTTTGAGCAGAGCATTGTTTGGTTGAACAAAGCCTCACAAAGCGACGATTCCGTAATCGAAGATAAAATGATGACGAGGTTAGCCGAAGCACACGCAAAAGGAATATATGTTAAACAAAACGATACGCCTGACAATAATTTGTCACGCGGAGAAGCCTGCTACCAGGCGGCAATTGTGTACTTCGATGGCAGAGGCTTCGCTACGGATTATGAAAAGGGTATGACGTATTTGAGAGATGCTATCAAATGCGGTCATGCCGGAGCTAAGCAATGGCTGGAAAATGCCTTCCTGCAATTTACTTTTCCCGAGTTTATTGGCAGGGATGATGCAGAGCAATGCTATCAGTATGCTTATAACTGGCTCAGTAAAGCATTTGAAGAGAACCGGCTAGATCAAGAAGTCAACTTTGCTTTAGGTGTATTATTCGCACTTGGTAAAGGCACCACACAAAATCATGTCCGCGCATCTGAATATTTTTACAAATTCCACACAGGCGATGGCATTGATGATCCAAATCCCGATTATCCAGATGAGCTTGATGATTTCGCCAATATTTACTGTGCTATTCATGATGAAAATTGGAAAAACGGATGTTTTTATCCTGACGAAAGCTCAGGAAAATATTTCACAAGCCAGTTTCAGTCTAGCAGACAGAGAGAAGGAAACTACATTGTTTTGCCTTCTCTGGTTATGGATTTTTACCTTGAAAAATCAGAGTTTGATTTATTAAGGTCTTACGTAGGCTTTATCGAAAACTCAAAAAAAATTTTCGAGCAGCAATCCACGCAGAAGCAGCTCATAAAAATTATTTTCAAGGTAACACAGCAAGAGGAAGAAATTGAGAGAAAAAACGAGCAGCTTCAGCTAGAAATTCAACAAAAGGAATTATTGCAAACAAAAATGCAAAAACTGGTTGAGCAATTTACTCATACTCTGGGTAATGTGATATTCCCCGATACGATATATCAAGTTGCCGAGCGTTTAAAAACCAATCCAGAATGTCGCAAAGACGTTTTGCTACTGAATGAAGCTTACCATTCAGAAATTATCATCAAGCTGCAAGGTGATTTATTACGTCAACGCCATGCTAATGCTAACCCGGATAAGTTTATTGGTCTTATTAGGTCATGTCGTCGGACACCTGATAGTGGAGATAAAACCAAGTCTATCGCGGATATTTTGGATTATGCGGCCAGTCGGGTAACCGCACGTTTTATCAACCAGCATAACGCCAGTCTTGGTAGCATTCGTGACAAAATTCTGTCTCGCAAAAATGTGAGTCTTGAAGCCTTGAAACAGAAATTTGAGGATGACATTTTACTCAATCGATCGCTGGGATCAGTTGAATGGATTAACCAGAATCTCCGACCCTTTAAGGTTGTTGAAAGCAGTCCAATCTGGCAAAAGGTCTGCATTCTTGCCGAAAGCCATGCCGAAGCGCTATTGTTCGGCCATTTTTCAGAGGTCTTGTTCAACGCTTTTAAGTATGCAGATCACTCAGCCGACGAATTTTTAACGGTGGTATTCGATGAAACTGTCATCGACGGCATAACCTATTTAGCATGCAGTTGGCAGAATCCGCTAGGCAGTAAAGCCTCAAACAGCCTTGGAACCGGAAAAGGTCTTGATGCCATTCAAGAGGACTTAGAGCAACTGAACAAAAGTCAAAGCCAGTCAAACAGCTTGGTAATCGCGCAAGACTGCCAACAATTTCAAGTAACAATGTTTTTTAAAAAAGACTTGTTGATCGACGAGGTGCAAGTCCCAAAGATCAAAAGAAAAGGGGGATCGGAGTAAGTCATGTTAAACATATTGTGGGTTGAAGATGAGTATACGGAACAGAAACAAAGGCAATGGTTCAAAGATCGCTGTGTTGCAGTTGAAACAAGTTTTGATGCGGCCGAAAAGGCCATAAATTCTGATTTAAATAAGTATGATGTAGTTGTTCTTGATATTAATCTCGAGAATTCAGAGCATTCTAAAAACATAAAAGAATATGCTAAGGATTATAAATCAGTTCATGATTTCTTAGAAAAGTGTGGCATGAACCTTTACTTTATGTTGCTGGAAAATGGATTTCCAAAAGAACGGATTTTTTTTCTTACTGCGAATGCTAATGAAACCACAAGTCAGATTAATAACCTTAGACAGGCTTTTGACCGTGGCGATGACGATAAATTTCTAAAAATATTAATTAGCATCACCAGCAGTTTTGGTGATGAAGAGAAAAAAAACGCTTATGAACTTATTAGTCATCCGGACGGTTATGACGAAAGTGATATTAACTCATTATGCGACTATCTTAGCGCTTATTTTAATAAGCTGAATAATAGTGAAGGGAAAAACACTTATGAAATACTACGTGAGACTGCCAATAATTGTCGCATTAAAGTACCTGAAGTTTGGGTTAAAGGCACAAATCAACTTGATATTGGATTAAAAAAGCTAGAAGAAAATAAGTATTTGGTTTTACGACGCGGAGTTATCGAAGGCTGTCAATATGCCACCACATTGATGAAGGATAATATTTACTTCAATAAATACACTCTTGAAAATGAGTCTATCCAAGAAGAAGACATACAAAATTACTTTGAAATATTAAAACACCTTTTGCCCATGCGGGAACCTATAGACAAATGGTCGCTTTATAAACTTTTTATTCGAACCTTATCGCACGAATGGGAAGCTGCAAAAAGTATAAAAATAGATAAGGAAAAAAAAGATGCTGTTTTGGCTTGGGTAATGCGTAATACAAGACACTGGATAACTCATAATTCAAATCTATTTACTGAAGTGGATGAAAATCTAATTGCCTATTTGTTTATTGTTAACATGCGTGTCATGTTCAATTTTAACGAGGACGCCGTTCAGGATTATGAGAAAACTTTACTTAAATTGTTTGGTAATGAGGCATTAGATGAGAACGAATTTTTAGCTAAAAAAGCCCCAGTAAGAGATTCTTATATCGAACTGAAAATACTTGTCAAAAATGACAATAAAGATAATGAATCAGAACAAAATATAAGGGACGATTATTATTTTTACAAATTGACAAATAATATACAGCAGAGCAATTCCTCACTTCGCCACGACAAAAAGCTGTTCATAAAATTGTTATATCAAACATTCTGGCTTACAACGTCTAATCCGCTTTCCAGCACAAAAGGCTATGATGATTTATTGGACATAAGATTTTATGATTTTAATTATCAGAGTAAGGCTTATCTTTTCCAGCTGGCAAGACACATCTACCACCGCAGTTTCCCGGAGGCCTAGCCTATGAACCGTACTACTTTATATATTCGTCCAGTGCTGCTGGCAGATGTTATTGCCGATGCTGAGGCAAATGTACAGTAAGGATTATTGTTAGCTGTCAATGTAATATTCAGCGCAAGCAGGATTCTCCTCCGAATATCACAATTTTAACGTCAACCATGCCCAGAGATTTACTTAAAACCCTTATTGCCGAACTGCCGCGTTATTCAGAAGAAGAAGGTGATTTCTACAGCGTCGAGCGCAGTCATTTATTTGTTGTGCTGTGCGAACGGAACGGTGTCAATCATGCTGTCGCCGAAAATACCGTCAATTTGTGCGAATGCCTGCTGGATAGCTTATCGTTGTTGCAGAGTGATGATCTGGCGAAAGGTGTCTGGAGTTTCGTGTCATTTCCGGCTCAATTACTGGCAACGTCGGTAATGACAGCAATGAGCGATGGTGACTCCCGCTTGTTTGCCACTAATTTCTGGAATACCCGGGACATAAGCTTCGACCGAAAAGACCAGCAGCGCGATGTATTGAGGTATATCGAACAGGCTCGTTTCGAACATCATTCCGGCAAACAAGCGCAACCGATCCGTTATTGCTATGTGGCCTGGAGCATCATCAAGCTCGACGGCAAAATTCTGTTCTATCAACGCGAGGACACCCAAAAGCGTTTCGATAAGGCGGCGGGTGATTATGGTCTGGTCGGCGGACGAGCCAACCAGAATGATGTATCCGGTGTGACCGATAAGGTCGAGCTGCTGAAAGCGCTTCAGTCGTCTAATTCTCCGGTTATTAAAAACGCCTTGCCAGAAACCCTGAAGCGCGAATTGCGCGAAGAAGCCGGCTTGCTGTTTGAAACTCATTACAACTTCAAGCTCTGGCGTAGTTTGCAACCGTATCGACAAGTTCAAGGTGCGGCGCCGAATCATGCCTTGACCGAGTATTATTTGGATATTTTTAATATCGAACTGACGCTGGATGGCTATTTATATTTACAGCAACGCGTGAATAGCGATCCGCGACTGGCTTGGTTTTCACTTGCCGACATCGAGCGTGGCGAAACCACGGACGACAAAATTCCATACATCAAGGCACTGTATGACGAGTTTTCCGGCAATCATACGACGTTGATCGCCGAGTTATCGGCATTGCCGGACAGCTTTATTCCTGGATATTTATCGGATAAGGAAAAATACGGGATTACCCTGCCTATTGATCCCCAAAAACCGGTGGCCGCAGGTGTACTGGGCAAGGAAAAGCCGGTGGATATAGCATTAACCCCTCGGCAATTGACGTTGATTCTTGGTTTGGCGGCGCACTTGCGTGGCTTTGAATTTGCTGAGCTTGAAAAAAATATCGTTTTACATCCTCATGGCTGGATAGAAGTGGGCGAACAATCAGCAATCCGTCCAGAGTTGATGGAAATGGCAACCTTTCTAGAAGGCAGCGATTTGGTGATGGAAAATCGCCGGGATCGTTTGTTCCGGTTGTCGATCAGGCCCAGCATGCTCTTCTTTGCCGATGAGTTATTTTCATTTATGGCTGCGAACGATGATCTGCAAGGTAAAGAAAGCATGGTGCCTATTTTTATAGGCAGACAAGGGTTTGCTACGGCTTTGGGTTTTGTAAAAGACAAAATCGAACGCTTTGAATTGACACGCGGTTTTGCTATGCGAATGAAAATTTTGGCCGACGGCGACTTTACCATTCACGATACAGACGCAGTGAGTATCGAATATAATTATAAAAAAGGGCTGCATAAGGACCCGAAATTCAAGGCATTGGGTTTTAGAAATTTGATTCGACAGGATGGCAAAGACATTCGGTTTGTAGTGCCATATATTTGCAAATGAACTATCGCATGATATGTGTAAGAACGTGAGTGATAGTCGGGAAGTAATTTTCGATAAATGGCTGGTGTTAAATGGTGATCAGCTGTTCATTGGAAGTTGATGACAGACTCTTTCTGGCACTTATGCAAAGCTTTGCATAAGTGCCATTATGTGAAGTTTCCTTTTATGCACATTAGCTTGGTGCCGATTGTTTTAAGCTTGCAATCAGTGGTTTTTGCAAGGCATCTTGCCTGAAAGGCTGGACATAAATTCTGCAGTTATCTGAAGTGGACATTCCTTAGTCCATTTCTGGAGACTGCCATGAAATCAACAACTATTCACCTTTCGCCTGCTACTCAGCGCTGGTTGCGCAATAGTCCGGTCACACCCTACGTGTAGCAGCCTGCAAATATAAACCACAGGGCCTGCAAACAGCCATTTTTTCGGCCCGGATTAGCTGCCAATAGCCGATGCGTTCGACCCGAATTAAATGAGAATAGACCGGCATTATTTGCCAACAGCCTGCAAACATCGCTCAGGGCCCACATTATATGCCAATAAGAAAAACAGACTTTCCAATGAAAGCAGCCATTGGAAATTAGTACATTTTCAGTTATTTGGCCTGCCGTAGTGTGTCAAAAACTGCTATTCAAGACTGATGCTTAAGCTATCTGTAGCGGCCCGATAACATAAACCACAGGAACTGATTACATCCGTTTTTCGGGATCCCATTAACTGAGAATG
>NZ_JQKS01000062.1:0-8947 GCF_000746145.1 Methylobacter sp. BBA5.1 | reverse complement strand
TCGCCTTCGACGCCGATCCGGTGTTTCTTGCCATCCATGATCGGGTGTTCGCCGGTTAGGATGCAACCCAAGGACTGTAACGCTTCGGCAAATTCCTCTTGTGGCGTCATCGCAGGGCCTTGCTGGTCTCGCACCTTGTCGGGCTTCCAGCGTTCGAGTTTCGCCATGTCAGCATCAGGGCCGGCATACCAGGACTTCGCCGCCTTATCCCACAGAGCGCCTGCCGCCTTGGCTGCAACACGCTCGCCATAAGGTACGGCCAGATAAGTACGCAGATCTTGGTCCTGAGTTTTGATTGATTGCTGTTCTGTTGCTGCCTGGCGGGCGCCCGGCGTCCATTGAATAAAGGGAGCGGTGTCAACACCCGGCGGGATATACCACGACTTCTCTTGTCGGTCCCAACGCGCACCGAGGGCCTTGGCTTCGCCTTTTTCCCTGTAAGGCACATTGATGTATTGCCGTTCGGACTTCTGTTGATCCTGGTCGTCTCTCTGCGTCTGCTGTTTGCTCTCGATGGCAGTGTGTTGTAATGGTTCCATACTGATCTCCTGCGCTTGCGTCTGATTGGAATACTCCGCAACCAGTTCGGGGTTTGTCGTTTGCTGCTGGTCCTGCTCCTGTACTTGCTCGAAGGCCAGCACATAGTTTTGAATTTTTTCGGCCTCGGCCGCTGCACGGAATATTTCAAGCGGATCGTCTTTCAACGCTTTGATCCATGACCCGACATACGCCGCATGTTGACCCGGGTCATGACCGATACCCAGTTCGTCGCCCAAAATCATGCTTGCAATCTCGGCCCGCAGTTCTTCTTTTGCATACCCTTCGCTGCCAAAAGGATGCGCAAGATCGCGATCCAGGCGTGACGAATGACCAGTCCAGTGGCCTAATTCATGCAATGCTGTTGAATAATAGCGATCTGCGCTTGGAAACAGCCCTTTATCAGGTAAGTGAATGCTATCGGTCGATGATCGGTAAAATGCTCTCTCGCCGCCGTTATGCTGAATATTGGCGCCCGAGGCCATTAAGATATTTTCAGCCCGTTCAATCGGGTTCCAGTTCTGTTCTTTTTTCTGGATCGGTGGTAAACCGTCGATCTGTTCTCCGTTGAACACAGTCGCGAAAAATACGCGAGGTCGTTCCAATCGAACGACTACCTTAAGCGGCTTTCCTTCCACATCTAACACCGGCTTACCGTTATCGTCTTTCTTGATCTGTTCTTCCGTGAATTTCCAGTACTGAATACCGGTCCCCTTCTCGCCTTTTCGAACCTGGCCACCGGCTGCCGCCGCTTGCTTGTAAGTCATCCAGCGCTGATCGTCACGGTTCTGCGACATCAAGTGCAATGCATTGATCCCCTTGTAACGGTTGCCGGTCGTCGGGTTATAGGGCAGGAAGGCGCCTGAGGCACCGGCCTCCCACGGTCGTTGCCACGGCGCCGTTCCGGCTTCGAGTTGTTTGATCAAGTTCTCTGCAACGGTTTCATGATAGGGTTTCTTGTCATTCTTCTGATTCATTGAAATAACTCCCTGATAACTGGGTACTTCTCTGTCATCGCTTACGTTTTTGGTGGTGATGGCCTCGACACTCGCATCTTGAGTGATCCGCTCGTTTGCTACTTCAGGAGTCCCATGCGCTTGCTCAACTTCATCGGCTTCCTGACGCCTGTTTTTCTCGATCAGATCAACAACAGGTTTCGAAGCGGTGATGCGCTCAAACACCCCCACTCCGCCGCTGTTAGTTGGAATAAAGACCCGCTCGGCCCAGTTGATGCGCTCGATGAATGCGCCTTGCTCTTTCAGGACACGTTTTTCGGCATCGGTCAGATAACTGCGGCCTTTAATCTCGATCCGATCCTCGCGGTTGACCTTGGCCGTTGTGATTTCCCAGCCGTTCGAAAGAATCGCTTTGTTGCCATTTTTGATCGCATTGAACAAATCGCTGGCCGTCATGTTGGACAAGCCGGAATCCAGCCCCAAGTTCTTGAGCGTCTGCTTGGCCGCCCTTGGCCCTAACATGCGGCCCAGCAGCTGCTCGCCGTCATCGGTCTGTAGCCGTTTGATGGTTTCCGATCCCTCGACACGATCCCAGATCGGCAGGATCGCCCCGACTATCATCCGCTCGGTTTTGGTCTCGGTTTTCGGCGCATTGGCGACTTGTTCATGCCAAAGTTTTTCGGCCTCGACCTCATCAATCGCCCGGGTCAGCGTCACCTTCTGATAACGGCCTGAAACGCTCCGGTACTCCCAGCCACGACTCATCACATCGGCATTATCGATGTATCGATGATCGTTCTTTCTGATCGTATGCACGACGCCACGGTGTACCGTATGGCCTTCTGAATTGAGCCTTTCGCCTATGTCGGAAAGAAAAAAGATCTCCCCTTTGTTCCTACCGAACTCAGCGACAAACCAGCCGCTTAAATCGTCGGCATTGCGACGCGAGCCCGCCAGATTCTTGGCATCTTCCCATGAGTTATATTGAATCTCGTGGGTGACATCCAACTCGACATATCGGGTCTGCGCTCCGGTATTCTTATCTTCATAAGCGACATCATCGCGCACTTTTTTGATGCTCAATGCCGTCATGGTCTGCAAGCCAACGTCATACAAACCCTGTTGTTTAGCGTATTCAACGGACTCTATGAGCCGCTTTTCAAACTCGCCAAAAACGGCGTTCTGCATGTCGGTTTTCAGTGATAGCAGTCGGTTCAAAAACTGCGGTATTGCCGGGATTTTGCTTTCATTCAACGAAAGATTGTCATCCAGCAGATTCAACCCCATTTGCTTGGTGACATCATGAAATGACAGGTCGGTTTTATTGCGATAAAGGTCGCCAAAGAAATTCTTAAGCGCGATAGAAGCATATTCACTTTCAAGATTGTCTGACGCCGTGAACATGCCTTGACTGGTCGCCTCGCGCTGGCCGCGTGTCAATGCGCCTAACTGATCCAATCTCCGGGCAATGGATGATACAAACCGCTTTTGCGCCTTCAGGTTGGTGGTGGGCAGCACATAATGCGGTTCTTGCGCCTGGTTGGTCCTGTGGGTGCGCCCAAAGCCCTGTACCGCCGAATCGGCACGCCAACCCGGCTGCAAAATGTAATGAATGCGTTTACGCTGATTCTCGGCGGTATTGTCGGCATGGAATGAATACCCGGTACCGCCGGCTCCGGAAAAGACCAGAATGTCTTTTTTGTTGTTCTGGAATGCTTCGGCATCTGCCCTGGATGAGTGCTTACCCCGCTTTTCTTCAATTACCTTCAGATTACCCTCATCATCACGGACCTGGACAAACCGGCGACTCCGGCCCGTGATCTCGGCCACCTTATCAGAGCCGAAGGCATTAATGATGGAATCCAGCGGATTCTCAGGCACCCGGATTTGTTGCAGGGTTTCAAGCAATGCATCGCGCAGGGCAATGGCTTCACGATCAAAAACCGGGTTCCCTTCAGAATCCCTGACGGGTACATAAATGATATTGTCGTTATCATCCTTAGACTCTTCGTAGGCCGCCACCGGAAAACCGTTGCGAACGTAGTCCATCAGCATCTGTCTTGGCGTGAAATCAAGATCCTCGAGCGCCCTGTCATTGGCCGTTGCATTGGCAATGATGCGTTCTTGGGCGGCCTCGTTGGTGTTGACCAGCTGAATAACGGCAACATGGCCGGCATCGAGCTGTTCACGAATATCGTCAATAACGCTGGGCGTCTGCATGGCCGTGATGATCTGGTTAAAGAAGCGTTGATGAGCACCCCAGAACTGCGCCATTGCCGCGCTTTTCGCGGGACCGCTGCTGCCGGCTTGCGTGATCTCCAGCGCTTCTTCAACATTATCTAAAACGATCTGCCACGCCCCG
Organism: Methylobacter sp. BBA5.1; assembly: GCF_000746145.1. NCBI lineage: Bacteria > Pseudomonadati > Pseudomonadota > Gammaproteobacteria > Methylococcales > Methylococcaceae > Methylobacter > Methylobacter sp. BBA5.1. The sequence goes on along the minus strand of NZ_JQKS01000062.1, from coordinate 5,092 downwards.
GCCAGCTCGTTGTAAATATCTTCCTGCAAGTCTGAAAGCGTATGTTCCAGCCGTTCGTAGCTTACGCCGTCGTAAGACAGGGACCGGGCGAGATACATGCCCATTGCCTTCATATCGCGGCTGATGAGCTCCATTGACGCAATGCCGCCCTTTGAGACATCGCTGATAAAGGTATTCACATCGGCAAATGGCGTGCCCTCGCCCCACAGACCCAGCCGGTCCGCATAGCTCAGGTTGCTAATCTCGGTAGCGCCGGTGGCCGACACATAGGTAACCCGCGCATTGGGCAATTCTTTTTGCAGGTTGATGCCAGCAATCGCCTGCTGCGAAGGTTTTTTAACGCCGCGTTTGCTTTTAATTGCAATGGCGTTCCCCATGCTATGCGCTTCATCAAACGCAATCACGCCATCGAAATCCTTGCCCAGCCAGTCGATGATCTGTTGGGTGCGCGTCTTTCCGCCCTTCTGCCCCAGGTCATTGGCCTGTTTTTTCTCGCCGCCCCGCAAAGTGGAATAGGTCGTAAACAAAATGCCATCTTCTTGGATGATGTCATTACCGGCCTTGGTTTTCCCCTGAAAGAAAATCTTGCCGGGATCGCCGCCTACACCTGCGAAATCCCTTCTCGCATCCTCAATCAATCCCTCGTTGAACGAAATCCAGACCGCCTTGTTTCGGCCCTGCATCATGTTATCGAGGATAATGCCGGATATTTCCCGTCCCTTGCCGACACCTGTCCCGTCGCCAATGAAAAAGCCTTTCCGCGAACCGTTAGGCAGCAACTGAGAATGCGCTTGTCCGGCATAAACTACCGACTCAAGCTGTGCAATGGATAACAGTCCGTCTTGTATCAGATTCACAGGCAGTACGGGCGCATAGCTTGGCGCTGGCGGCTCTACAGCCGACATCGCCGCTGACTGCACCAGTTTTCCGGGATGTGGTTTTGCCCCTGGAATGGTGAGACGCTGAGGACTGTAATGGGCGAATACTGAATCAGTAAACTCGCTGACTTCGCCGCTCTTAATCTCTACTGTAACTGATCCGGCCTTGTTGCTTTCACTGACGCCACTATTTCCTCCAGTATCTGCGCCGCTGCTTCCTCCAGTGTCTCCGACAGCTCCATTTGAAACTCCACTCCCGGCTCCGATTCCGTCATTAACGACATCGCCAATGGCGGATTCGCCGCGAGTTTCGCTATCAGTAACATGGGCTCCTGAATCTCCCCCGTGTCCAATAGATTCCGTTCCAGCGCTTCCCGTACCACTACCAAGGCCGCGAGCTCCGTTGCTGGGTTGCAAGGTATCTGGTACTGCTTGAGTATCTGCAGTGACTGCCGGTTGATTGAATTCTCGTTGAGTGTGCTGACGTTCATTTCTAATGCCCTCTAACAATGCGGGTAAATCGGCGACCGATTCGACTCTACCTGTCAAAACGGGCTGAGTCGTCGGCCCGGTTTTATCGATAACCAAAATTTGGTTATCGAACGTCGTGCCATACTTCGCATACTCTTTGCCGGCTATGCCGACATTGGCACGGACGTTGTATTTTTTCTCTATCTCCTTCCACCATTTGCTAAATGCCGGCCGGTCCGCCGCCATCCCATTGCCGACAACAGCCACCAACCGGCCGCCGCCCTGTAGCCGTCTCAATGCCTGCTCGATGTGTCTGGCGCCGTTCGATGTGTCGCGTTGCCCCTGCACACGCCCTGCTGTCGATGAAAACGGCGGATTCATGACAATGACTGAAGGCTTGATGTCGGACGGTAGTACGTTGTCCAATTGCTCCGCGTTCTCCTTGAACAGTCTCGCCTGGGGGAACAGCGAGGAAAGTAACGCCTGTCTGCGGGGCGATAACTCATTCAGAACAATCTCGGCGCCGGCAATCTTTGGCCAGATGGCCAGATCACCCGTGCCGGCTGACGGTTCGCCCATCACATCGCCGCGCTTGACGTTGGCCACCCAATTAGCCACAAACGCCAGTGCCGGCGGCGTGCTGAATTGCTGGAACTCATCCATTTCTTCGTCCCGCCGCGTTTGTGTGGGCAGTTTCTGAATGCGGTGGGTTAGTTCGATCGCTTTGCTATTGGCCCATGCCGCGTCTTGATCGGTCCAGTCGGCTTTCTCAGTATGGCCAAGATGGAGGTTAAAAGCCGCTTCCATCGCATCATAGGCGTCCTTGGTAAAATAGACGCCTTCCGCCTGGGTGCCGCCGAAAACGCGATTCGCTTCATCCGTTAAGAACTTGACCGTGATTTCTCCGTCCTTGTCCAGCTTCTCGGCTAAACGTAGCGCGAGAACATAGCGGGACTGATCAAACGATGCGGTTAATGAATCCTCTTTGGGTCGAATAACCGGGGATACTGCCGTCTCCCCGGCAACCAGCCAATCATCAAATAAATCCCATTGATCCGGGTTGGACTGCTTGGCCATACGCGACTACTCAAGGTCTATCAAGTCAGCGCTACTTTCTAACGCATCGGCTTCACTGATGGCGTCCTCTTCAAAGGCACCGGCTTTCTCGGCCTCGTCTGGATCAAACTCTACCTCAAAGCTTGGCGTTGTTTCTGCATCGCTCAGCTTTTCAACGAGCACGTCTGCCTCAGACTCGATCCCAACTTCATTGTCTGAAGTGTTATTATCTTCACTCTGCATCATGGTCTTACTCCTCAATGACTGTCATGGTTACGGCCCTTGCTATAGTCCGGTCGTCCTTTTAGCTCAGGGTAGGTTTGCTTGCAGGTAGGGAAGTTGCTGCATCCCCACCAGAAATGGCCTTTCTTTTTGCTGGGCCGGCGTGAAAGGCCGCTGCCGCATGTCATGCATTTGTGCAGCGAAGAGACCGGAACGGCTTCTTTGCCGCCGGCGATGTGCACCGATCCCTCGTTAGCCTTCGTCACCTGTTCACGGATGAAAGCCTCTTGCCTGACAATGAAGGCGTCCAGTTCGGCGGTGCCTTGCTCGATCCCTTTCAACATCCGCTCATACAAGGCGGTCAGAACCGGGCTTTTAACGACTTCTGGAAGAGCGTCGATGACACTGCGGCCCAGGGTCGTGCTCACGATCTGCTTGCCCTTAAGTGCCAAGAACTCGCGGCGCTTCAATTCGGACAGGATGGACGCGCGGGTGGCCGACGTGCCGATGCCGTCGCCTTCGCGCAGCATCTTCTTGTGTTCGGGATCGGACACGAATTTATGGATGTTCTCCATTGCGCGAGTCAGTGTGCCCTCGGTGAATCGGGCCGGCGGCTTGGTCTTGGCGTCCCGTCTGATGACCCGGGTGCAGGTCACGCGGTCGCCTTGTTTCATGGCCGGCAGGTGTTGACTGCCGCCCTCTTCCGGATCTTTGCTGCCGTCTTCGTCGGACTCCTGAAAGACATCCCGCCAGCCGTTACGGGTGACAACCTTTCCGCTCGCGGTGAAGATTTCGCCCTCGACTTCTGCGGCCACGGTAGTCTGCATATACTCGTGCAGCGGGTAAAACTGCGCCAGGTAAGCCCGGACAATCAGCTCATAAATATGGCGCTCCTTGTCGGTGAGGCTCGCCTTACTGCCCTTGTGCATCGTCGGGATGATTCCGTGGTGCGCGGTGATTTTTGAGTCGTCCCAGGTTTTGGATTTGATATTCGGATCTGCGCCCTCCACTATCCCGCCCAACTCGGGATTGACGTGTTTGATCGCTGCCAGCACAGCGGTTGCGTCGGCATGTTGGGATTCCGGCAGGTAGGCGCAATCAGTGCGGGGATACGAAGTCAGCTTGTGGGTTTCGTAAAGTGCCTGGCAAGCGTTCAGCACATCTTCGGCACTGTACCCGAATTTGTTGGATGCCAGGAGGGTAATATCAGACAGTGCGAAAGCCAGCGGCTGGTTCTGTTTCTTGGCTTCTTGCTTATACTCGGCAATGATGCCGGGCTTGCCTGTCACCTTCTCGACAAGCGCATCGGCAATACCCGTATCGACGAGACGACCTTCGGAATCGAGGCCGGCTTGATCTTCTTTAGCCTTCCAGGCAGCGGTAAAGGAACCGCCGACGTGATGAATATCGGCCCGAATAGTGTGGTACGGCACCGGCTTGAATCCTTCTATTTCCCGATCCCTGGCAACAACCAGGGCCAGCGTGGGTGTCTGCACGCGTCCAACCGTCAGGAGAGCGCGGGAACCACCCCGCTGCGCCCGAAGTGTATATGCGCGACTAAGATTCATGCCGATGAGCCAATCGGCCCGCTGTCTCGCCTTGGCGGCATCGGCCCAGCCGGCAAAAGTGGTGTTGTCCTTTAAGGCGGCCAGCCCGCGTCTGACTGAAACAGAGTCTTGTGCAGATACCCAAAACCGGCGTACTGGCCTGGTATTGCGGAAGTGTTCAAGGACCTCATCAACCAACAATTGCCCTTCCCGGTCAGGATCGCCGGCGTTCACAATTACGTCAGCTTCCTTGAGCAGCTTGCCAATCGTTGCAAGCTGTTTCTTCGCATCTTCCTTGGGCTTGAGAATCCAGTTCGTAGGAATGATGGGTAGTTCATCGATTCGCCAGACCTTCCGGCCATTCTGGCCGCGTGGCACGTCATCCGGCGTGTAGTCATCCGGCTCGGCCTGTTCGAGCATATGGCCAAAGCACCAGGTTATTTTGTCGTTGCCACACTGGATGAAGCCGTCGCTCTTTCCAGTAACTCCCAGTTCGCCCGCAATGGCTTTTGCCACAGACGGTTTTTCTGCAATAAACAAGTTCATTCCCTCTCCTTACAGTGTAATTACCGGCCGGATCACGGCCTTGATTTGCGACCGATTGACCGGCCCGAAGTAGCGGCCATCGAAGGATGTGTCACTGACACCAGACATAAGCAGCAGCTCGGCTTCGCCTAATGTGTAATGGTCAACATGGAATTGCGGCAGCGCCCGTCCTGCTATATCAACCTTGCGCGGAACACTGAGAGGAAGAAGCTCACCATTTACCCGCACTCCCTCATCATTAATCACTACAATGTCATTTTTAGCCGCTAAAATTCGTTTCATCATGTAGCCGAATCCGCCGGGGCAGAAGCCGGCCCCTATGTATCCCCTTTCCCTTGCTTCCACAAACACGCTGCTTTGTGGCGGGCAAAA
>NZ_JQKS01000061.1:0-9007 GCF_000746145.1 Methylobacter sp. BBA5.1 | reverse complement strand
AAACGGAAGTTGAAGCCGGTGGCGAGCGTGCGGCGGGTGATCATATGCTGGCGGTAGGCGTAGGTCTCGCCCTGGTCCAGTTGATTCAGCGCGGCCACCAGATCGCCGTGTTCGTCATACTGGTAGCGCACGAACGGCGTGGCGGCCAATTCCCAACCCTGCTCGCCCAAGGTGGCCGGGCCGATGGCGACGATGTGCCGGCCGTCGCGCTGGATGTGCAGGGTTTTGCCCCAGCTGGCCTTCAGGGCCTGGACCTGGCCGTGCGGGTCGTAGACCGGCTCGATGGACTGGCCGGCGGCGTTCTGCCAGCGCTGCAGGCGGCAGCGGCCGTGCTCGCCCTGGAAGAGGCGGTCCGGCTGGCCGGCGCTGACCAGGCGAAAATGGCCGGCTTCCCGGTATAGGCGCAGCTGCTCCGGCAGGTTCAGGCTGTCGGAGCCGGGGTCGGGCAGCGGCAGTTCGATGGTGCGGCCTTCGCGGTCGTGGAAGGCGACGGCCGTGTCCGAGACGTCCAGCCACTCGTCCAGCGGCGTCAGCCAGCCGTGGCCCAGCTGCAGGTCCGTGGCGCTCTGGCCGCTGCGGTAGAAGCGCGTCCAGGGCAGGCTCAGCGGCCCGTCCCAGGTGAAGTCGGTCAGTGCCAGCAGTTCCTCGCCGGTGGCCATGCTGATCGGACAGCCGCTGGTGCAGGTGTCGGCGGCCTTCAGGGTGGGTTGGCCGGTGGCGGAGCGGCCGGTCTTGGCAGACGTCTTTGGCGCGGCCGGGTTGTCCGGCGGCTCCAGCGGGCAGCGTACGATGCTGCCGGGCGCCTGGTTGGGCAAGGCGGCGCCGGCTTGAACGGCCTGGGCCGCGCGTTGTTCGGCGCTGGCCAGATCCTCGACCTTGTCCAGCTTGCCGGTTCTGGCGAACAGTTCGCCCGCCTTGCCCAGCTTGCCGATCTGGCTGGCCGGGACGGCGCCGGTCAGCACGTACGAGGCCGTTTGCGCGTCAAACTCGGCCAGGCGGCCTTCCGCGGCGGCCTGGGCTCTCGCCGTTTTGTAACTATCCCAGGCGGAGGCGGCACCGTCTTTGATCTCGTTGAGGGTGCCGGTGGGATCATCGATGGCGTGGCCGATGCGGTTGCCGGCCTGTTGGGCCATCTCCTGGGCGGTTTCAAAGGCTTGCTCCCGGTAGGCCGGATCGGTCGCCAGGTGATAGCCGGCCTTGCCCAGATCCATGGCGCCATCGACGCCTTCCTTGGCGCGCTCCAGGAGATTCCTGGCAAGCTGTTTTCTGAATTTTGTGGGATAACCAAACGCTTCTTCCTGCATTGCAATCTCCTATAACCAGATGCCGGCATCCAGCGCCAGCCGCACCCTCAGCAAGGCGGTTTGGGCTTCCACTGTCAAGGCCGGTGTCAACAGTCCCTTGGCCCAAGGGGCTTGGTGTTCGAACTGCTCGCCGTAGTGCAGTCCGCAGGCGGCGAATACGAATTGTGCATCTTCGCTCAGAAAACCCCGGGTTTCGGCGCGTTTGAGCGCGCGCGGCAGCAGCGCCTCCTCCTCCAAAAGCGCGGCGCTGTCCGGCAAGGCGTTGGCCAGGGCCAGACCGATGCGGGCAGGGCGGTCCAGACCGAAGCTGTCCTGGCTGAGAAACCAGCCTATCGTGCCGGCTGCGCGGCTGGCTTCCGTCCAAACGCCCGGGGGCAGCCGCTCGGTCAGGGCCGCGAGACGGCCTTCGACCGGCAGGGCGGTATTGACCAGCAGCGCATGGATGGCCGGGTGCCGGTCAAACTCCGGCGCGACGGCCGCCATCAGGTAGACGAACGCCCCCAGGCTGGCTTGCCAGGTGAAGCCGTAACAGCGCGCCCGCGCCAGGCCGAAGCCGATCAGGTGCGTCAGCGTGACCGGCGACAGCCGGGCATAGGCCGGATAGGTCTGCTGGATATGCCGGCACAGGCTGGCGCGGAATCGCTGTTCCTGGTGCTGGTCGAGCAGGCTGAGCTGATGGGGTTGGATCGTCAGCATGCGGGAGCGGTCGGGAATAAGAGCTTATTGAGCGGGGCGTTTGGGGAGGTCCGAGAGGTGTTGTCCATCACGTGTTGTCCATAAGGTTCGGGTCGATAGCGCTTTTTAGTCTAGCTCAAATTTGGCAATTTAAAAAGGGTAATTGCACTCGCCGTACGGATACAGACTGATGGTAAGGTAGTTTTCCCACAGCTGTTTCACGAGCGCGAAACCCTGAAAATCGGCCGTCATCGTGAGGTGCTGTCAACGGCTCCGCAGTCAGCTGTAGCGCTTCTGTAAAAGGCCGCGATTTACCCGAGCGGCCTCATTTGTGGCCTGGGAAGGTTGCCATGCGAAATTGGAGGGGCGGGAATCGTGCGTGGTTTGGCAGATGCTCCGGAAAGCAACGACGCTTGGATGATCCTCAGTGCGCGGCCGGGTACGGAAGCGTCTTCATACATACCGAGTCGGGGAATTTCCTCCCGGCCTGGAAGTCCACGTTGGTAAAGCGGAAGATTTTACTTTACAGTGAAACAGCAGCTTGTAGCGTCCATCATGCAGGCTGTACAGGGTTTTCCAACCGCGCCGCCAACCTTTTCAACCAGAGCGATGATATGTTGCTAGATACGAAGATTCCATTAAGTTATTTGTTTAACAAGGTCAAATATGATCTGTTAGTGGTGCTGGTCATATCCGGGGTATTCCACACAATAAAAATTTTTTTCGTCGAGCATTTGCCTGTCATCCCGATATCTCTTGTTACGGTGTTAGGCACGAGTATTGCCTTGTTGCTGGCCTTCAAACTCAACCAGTCGTATGACCGTTGGTGGGAAGCGCGTAAAATCTGGGGCTCGATTGTCAATGACTCACGGATGCTGGTGTTGCAATTGCTCGGCTTTATAGCCGCCGAGAAACTGAAAGAGCAGGATATCGATTCGCTTGTGAGACAAATGGCGTATCGGCAGATAGGCTGGTGTTACAGCCTGGGCCAGTCATTAAGACAACAAGACCCCATGGCGAACCTGGACGGCCTGGTTGCCGCTCACGAACTGAGCGCGCTTAAAGCGCAGAGCAATAAACCGCTGTATCTGCTGATGCGTCATAGGATTGATTTGAGAACATTGCACCAGCTCGATGTATTAAACGATTTTCAGCAAATACAGGTGGAAGGCACTATCGGCCGGCTTGGAGATTCAATGGGGAAAGCGGAAAGAATTGCGAATACGGTATTTCCGGTTACCTACAGAAAATTTTTACACTTTTTCATTTATATTTTTTTAATTTCGCTCTCTATTGCTCTGGTAGAGAGTATTGGTGTTTATGAAATACCTTTGCTTATGATTATTGCCTCAACTTTTTTTCTGATTGAAAAGTCGGCAAGACACTTGCAGGATCCATTTTCCAACCGCCCGACTGACATAGCGATTACGACCATCGCACGAACCATCGAAATAAACATCAGGCAGTTACTGCTTGAAAAAAACATTCCCAAGACGATTGCGCCTAATGGATTTTATGTCGTGTAACTGATGTTACGCATTGACGATTTTATCCCGTTTGCCGCGCCGAGCACCGGAGCTTTCGCCGAGAACAGACCGAAGGGGCGCTTCATGGATGAAGCGCGTTGCCAAAGGGACAGGAGTCCCTTTTGGCAACCCTTGGCGAAAGCGAGGAGCGCAAGGAAAAAGCGGCAACGGGCGGCCTTTTCTTTGGTTACTTTCTTTTCGACTGCATGGATGCAGGAGGTAGAGCAATGCAGGAGCAATTGCCGAGGCCGCGCAAAAGAAAGTAACTCGCCTTCGGGTGCGATAAACCCGATTCAAACAACCGTCGCGCTAGCGACACTTTATTAAATCGATCTAACTTCAACTGGCTGCGTAACATCAGTCATGTAAGTTTTTTGCCATTCAAAAGCCGGGGCTTTCATTATTTTCGCAGAGCGTGGAAATGATAGATAATCAGCCCATTTTCCGATGCAAAACAAATGGAGAACAGCCATGGCTGTAAAACTGTCTGAAATCATAGATAGCATTGAATTCATCAGTGCTGATCCGGGACTCGATAGCGAGGCGTTTTTGTCGCTGGACAGTGGGGAAATATTTATCCGTTCTCCCTACTATGACGAAGAGATGGCGAATTGTCCCGATGATGTTGATGATTCAGCCCAATATCTCCCGTTGCCGCACAAGCATGAACTGGACCTTGGCGTGAGGTTGGTCAAGGTATTCGTCGCCGAATACTGTCCGTCCGAAAGCGACAAGGTACATGATATGTTCAGAAAGCGCGGCGCCTACGCAAGGTTTAAGGACTGGGCCGAGCGCAAGGGGCTTCTGGATGATTGGTACCGGTTTGAAGAGGACTCAAAAACAGCCGCCATACGGGAATGGTGCGAAGAAAATGATGTTGAATTTTCTGAATAGTGGCGGGTAGATGGACTCAATCATGTGGGGCGCGACTTCAGTCGTCCCAGTTTTCAAAATGCGGCGCGGTAATACGCGCTATAAATATAGAAAGAGATAGCCCTCGGCTTGCACCGAGGGCTCATTTTGCGGAATTATTCGCAGTTGCTCACAGTGTCTGCATCCCTGGCCGGGCCAGTCATGCAGGTATCGGTGCCGGTGCCGCCGTCCAGGATGTCGGAGCCGGGGCCGCCGCCCAGAAAGTCATTGCCCTGGCCGCCCGATACCGTGTCATCTCCAGGGCCCGCGCCCAGGAAATCATCGCCACGGCCGCCGGACAGCATATCGTCGCCCGGATGTGCGTGCAGCGTGTCATCGCCATTGCCGCCAATCAGATGATCGATGTCGCCGGCTCTCTTGCTGCCTGAAAGATAGTCGTCGCCATTGCCGCCCAATAACGTATTATCGCCGTTACCGCCGTCGAGCATATCATCGCCGTTACCGCCGCAGATGACATCATCGCCTTCGCCTGCGTAGACTTCGTCGTTACCATTGCCGGCGTAGATGACGTCGTCGCCATCCGTTCCCATAATGTAATCGTCCTCGCCCGTGCCGACGCAAGTGGCCGGAATGCCGTTGCACATAGGAATTTTGCCAGCGGGTGCGGAGGAGGGATCGGCACAGTTGATGTCGGCGGCCCAGGTTGCGGAATGGGCTGTCAGCATTAAAGTCAAGGCGCAGCCGGTCATTATTTTAGTTTTCATTCAATACCTCAAAAATGGAGTCAATACGGCCAAACAGTTGTTTGGATACAGGTGATATAGCAGAAGTTGTGCCATTCTTAAGTAATTGAATTTATTATAAGTTTATTTTTTAATAATATACTGCTGTGGCATATGCCCTGGTCAATAGGTGAAATGACACAGTTTTTGATAAAAAATGAGGTTTTTTAAATTGCGGAGGAATTGATGCCGCAACTCGTTGGATGCGGCATTCGGATGTGCTATGCCAGAAAATTTTCCAATAATTGGCAGACGAAGGGATTTTGCGCGGCGACGCCTTTGTCCGCGTCGGTGTTATAACCCCACAAGGCGAAAATGAGCTTGATCTCGGCCAGTTGGTCGTTTTTCAACACATTCAGCAAGGTCGGCAGCCGGTCCTCGACAAAATGAATCGGCTGTCCGGAATGTTTCTCCAGCAGTTTCTTCAGAACTTCCTGCTTGCTCATATTGCGGTCCAGGCCAAAAATATGCGCGTCCGGCAGTTCAATCCGGTTGGCTTTCAGGATTTGTTTGACGAAGCGTTCCTGCTTGGTGGTGATGATATACCAGATACCCTGTTGTCCCAGCCGTTGGAGCCTTTCGCTGATGCCGGAGAATAACGGATTCATATCGATCCAGTCGGCCAGCGCCGTCTCTATCCAGGCATCGCGCGTTGCGCCGAAACGTTGTTTCAGGTCGCCGGCATCGACTTGCGCAGCCTGCATCAGGGCCTGGGTTTTGCCGGCATAGTCGGTATAGATCGAGGCCGTTGTCTCGCCCAGGTGCAGCAGGCGCATGGCCAGTATCGCTTCATAACCGGTTTCGATGATCGGCCGCACCTGGCGAAATTGGTCTATCAGTTGCGACGGCGGCACGGGGCCTGGCATATCGTCCCAGATCTGGCCTGCGCATTTCCAGCCCGTTATCGCGGTCTCGACCGCGCTGTCACAGATTACGCCGTCGAAATCAAGCGCATAGATAATGGAGTTGTTCATAGGTTTGTTGTTTTAAAGTCGTGTAAGCGGTAATTGCGGCCCTGAACGATTAACGGTGATCGGCGTACAGGCGCTTAACCCAGGTCTTGTTTTCGGCAAAGCCCTCGCTGATCTTCTCGAGGGCTTCGGGGAACTGCCCCGGCCAGGCAACACCGTATTTTTCGGCCTTGTGCAGCGGCCCCAGCAAGGACGCAACGGCCAGATCGGCCCGCGTGAAGCGGTCCCCGACCAGGAATTGCCGGCCTTGCAGGCGGGCATCCAGTTTCTCGACAGCCCGGCTGAGTTGTTTGAGGGCAATTTGCGAGGTCCTTTGATCGAGTTTCATCTTGCTGCGCATGGTCTTACTCAGTTTCGGGTAAAGAACCGGCATGATAAAGCGTCCGTACCAGGGGCCGCCCGCGGTAAATATCGGCATCAGCAAATCCGGGTGGTCAAGCAAGACATTGTAACAAACCATCCTGACCGGAATTCCCAGCTGTTCATCGGCGAATGCTTCCCAGTCCAGGGCCTCCTGTTTTAGCGCCTGATCGGCAGGGGTCAGTGACGATTCAGGGAACTGCTGGTCCAGATAATCGATGATGTCGCTGGAATTTCTGACGGCCTTGCCGTCATGGACCAGGATAGGGAGCGAGGAAGAACCGCTCAGTTTCATGGCCTTGGATCGATGCAGGCCGGGCAGGAGGTTGATGGTCCGGTAATCCAGTTTCTTGTAATCCAGCGCCCAGCGCACTTTTTCACAATAATGGGAAATAGGGAATTGATAGAGAGTCAGCATGGTGTTTTTCCTGGTACTTGCATGTACTATTAGGCCCATCAGTTGCAGGGATCGGATGACGATTGTGAATAATAACACCTTGAAACGCAATATTGCATTCACCGGCCACAGCACCAATCTGCTGGGTATTTCCACGGCGTGGCTGGCCAGTGCCGATTTCAACGAACAGCCTTGCGAATTGCACATACACGGAACCCGCGAGGCCAATGCCGGCTTGTTCGATAAACTGGCCGGCGCGCGGACCGTGGCGGAGGCAGGGGCCGTGTTTCAGGATTACATGAGCCTGGTTTTCGGTTTTGAGGACGAGCAGCGGCTTAAAGTCGATTCCCAGGGCCGGCGGCGGTTTCGCAGCAGTTACCTGAGCCTGTTGCAGGATTGGGGCTTCGACTCCAACAACGCCCAGAGCGCGGTACTGAAGGGCTGGGTCGAAAGCCGCTTCGGTCTATTGCCGACTTATCACAAGGCGCCGATCAGCGGTTTCACCACCCAGGCCTGGATGGCGTATATTCAGGACAAAATGAACAGCCGCTATCACAACAACTGCATCTATCTGCAGCTCGATTTGCTGTACGAATTCTGCCAGTGGGTCGCGACGCGCTTCAACACGCCGGCCGGCAGCCACATGACGCTGTACCGCGGCATCAACAAATTCACCGAGGACTGCGTGCGGGAAAAAATGGCTGGCCACCGCATGATCCTGCGCCTGAATAATATCGTTTCATTTACCGATCGCCGCAGCCGGGCCAGCGAATTCGGCGACTACATCATCGAAGCCAGGGTGCCGAGAGTGAAACTGCTGTTTTTCAATGACCTGCTGCCCCGGCATACCTTGCGCGGAGAGTCCGAGTATCTCGTGATAGGCGGCAGTTATCAGGTGCGGGTGTCTTATTAGGACAAACAGGAGAATACACAGAATGAACTTGACGCTTAAGGACCGCGCTCTGGGCGCTTATCTGGGCCTAGCCTGCGGCGATGCGCTGGGCGCTACCGTGGAGTTTATGACGCCTGAGCGAATTCGTGCCGAATATGGCGTGCATCGCGACATAATCGGCGGCGGCTGGCTGACGTTACGACCCGGCCAGATTACCGATGATACCGAAATGTCGATTGCTCTGGCCCAGGCCATGATTGACAGCGGCGGCTGGGATTTGACGCGCGTGGCCGACGCGTTCGCCGACTGGCTGCGATCATCGCCGGTCGATATCGGCAACACCTGCCGCCGCGGCATCCGGCGCTACATCAAAACCGGGGCGCTGGCAGGCCCGGTCAACGAAGCCGAAGCCGGAAACGGCGCCTGCATGCGCAATCTGCCGGTCGCGATCGCAACCCTGGGAGACGCGCGGGCATTCGAGCGGCAAACCCTGGAGCAATGCCATCTCACGCATCACCATCCGTTGTCCGATGCGGGGACGTTGTGCCTGGGGCGGATGCTGCAAGCCTTGTTTGCGGGCGACGGCATCGCGCCTTGCCGGCAACAGGCCGAGGACTTGATAGATGCGCACCCTGAATTTCAATTCGATCCCTATCCGGGCCGGGCCGGCGGCTATATCGTCGATACGCTGCAAACCGTGTTGCACTATTTTTTTCATACCGATTCATTCGAAGCGTGCGTGACCGAAACCGTCAATCGCGGCGAGGATGCCGATACCACGGGCGCGCTGGCCGGCATGCTGGCCGGCGCGCATTACGGCATCGATGCCATTCCGCCGCGCTGGCTGGCGCAGCTGGAGCCGGCTATCAGCCGGACCCTAAAGCGGCAGACCGATGCCTTATTGAAGCTGAATCAGTCTGGAAGAACTGTGGATTAATTAAGGAATGCGCATAAAATAACTTCCTCAAGTGCGCGGATGCATTTCCGGTGTAGGTGCGGATTTATCCGCACAGTGCGAATACCCATAGGGCACAAGTACCCCATAGGGCATAAATGAATTCGGCCCTAAAGCTGCGTAATAGCAGCTAATGAATCATAAAGTTTTTTATCTTAACTGATGTTAGGCATGGACGATTTTATCCCGTTTGCCGCGCCGAGCACCGCAGCTTTCGGCGAGAACAGCCCGAAGGGGCGCTGCATGGATGCAGCGCGTTGCCAAAGGGACAG
>NZ_JQKS01000060.1:0-9522 GCF_000746145.1 Methylobacter sp. BBA5.1 | reverse complement strand
GGTGTGTAATGTACGGATTTTGGTGTGTGATACACGGTTCTGAGTGTGTAATGTACGGGTTATCCACAGGATTATGAGAGGATTAGCCGCAGAATTCGGAATCTTTTTCTGTCATGGTCAACATGGCATGAGACTTTTTTTCCGTTTTCATTTGAACAGATTCCAGAATGCATTTGTAAATAGCCATTCTGTCAACTAGGCTGGCCAAATAACTTATTTGGCACCAAGCATGGATCCGCGCACACTAATCATTAATCTTGAGTATCCATATACGGAGCACGATTCCTTCGAAGTGCCAGCGCGAAACGTTGTCCTTGCTGGTCTAGGGTGGGAGACAGAATATTGGCCTAGTCTGGCTGTTGCTTGGATTGAGCAAGGCGCATCAATTGATAAGGAAGTGAAGGAGGCGCTTGATCTCATTGTAGAAAAAAAGCAGTTCCCTCAGTCATTGCGTCACAGGGCTTTTGCACTGGTACGCAGGTGGGAGCAGGAGAATGCCTCAAGCGAAGCACTAAGTTTTATTTCCAAATCTGATTGATCGGCAAAGAGGATTTAAGTTATGTTAGGCGGCTGCGTTGACTGATTGAGCCGTAGAATAGAAGCTAACGTACAATTTTTTCTTTTTCAAGGTTACTACTTTTTTCTTTTTTAGAGATCCCTTTAGGATATTTAAGGCCAAATTTATCCTACCGGCGTCCGTACATTACACACCGGAAACTTGAAAGAGGAATGACGCTTTGGTACTGTGAAAGAATGATTAGTAATATTACTTTTGATCGGTTTCTATTTCCGCTGGTTCGTCCTCAATGCTGTCGTCAGATGAATCAAGGGTTGCGTCTCGATGTCGCATCACCAGGATGGGACCGATCTGTCCTTGTTCTTCTTTAAGAAGGTACTCAGGTATTTCGTTGGATTTGATAATGCGGCGAAGGATGCGGCAGAATTCTTTGAACGTACCACTGCTGCCACTACGGTTATAGATCGTTTGAAAGGCCCACTTCGCTTGTTTTTTGCCGGCTGCACGGCGAGCCAGGCGATAAATAAAGCGGCCGATGCCTGGCTCGATCAGGAAATAGTCGGGGTGGACTGTCAACACGTCCGGTCGCTTCCCTATGGTGACTTCGCGGTAAATCCAATTCGGGGCTTCGATTTCGACAGAAGCGACTTTGCCTGAATCCGTGTAGGAAATGACGCGATAGCTGCTTAGAAGGCCTTCGGCCTCGACTTCGAGCATGGCTCGGCCGCTTTTGGCGGCTGTCCTGTTCCGCACATTCTTGATCGTGGTGCCTTTGAGTCTGTCTAGTGCTGAAACTACTTCGTCAGCTTGCTTGCCTCCGTCTCCCTTGCGGCAAAATTTCAAGATTTCGGAAACATGAGGTCGGAATATGCGACCGGGTTTTTCGCATTTTCCCTCCCGGTAGAGATTCATCGATTCAGTGAGATGGGATACCAGCATTAGCACGATATCATAGTCCCACACGGAGGCCATGCCGTCCGGGCCGGCTTTGACTTCCACATAGCCATCCGACATCTCGTAGCGGATCGTTTCGCCCGCACGCTTGTCCTTCTTGGACAAACGGAAAACAGCGACATCCATGAGGCTACGGCTGTCCTTGGTGCCAACGTCATAGAGTGCAGGTACGAAAAAATCTAGCTGCTCGTCACCCTTTGGCGGTTTACGTATGTCTGGTTTGGAAGGCTTGTCATGTGCAGCCCTGGCTTTGTTCCCATTATCCTGACGAAGCCTTGCGGCAGCCTGCTCATAGGTTTCGCCAGGATGCGCTTTGGCTTCAATGTTGCGCCGTTGTGCCGCCTGAGCGGCTTTCAACTTTTCCATTGTCTCGTTATGACTCATCACGCTATCGCTCCTTTAGGATGCTTTCCGCGTTGTTATTATTATCCTGGATCTTTAGTGTCCAGGTCTCCGAATTCCTCGACAATGATGTCAAAGCCTTACTCCGTTTTTTTCGTCCTTATCATCGCATGTTGGCTCAATGTGCCATATCTCACTAACTGTAGATTGAATACCACACGGTTGCCACTAGAAGAATGATTATGACGAATACCGGTGTCACAGGTAAGATTAACGACTAAACTGGCACATACTATGGCTTATATAAAAATTCCTTTTTATTTTGAGTTGCAAGTTTAGCTAAACAATAACTCGTCGTCAACAAGATTTTAGCGGCTAAAATTAATCTGCCGCCCAAACCCAAACAAGGTAAAACCTCAGTGTACAACGATATATTCTTTACCAATATTTTGCGTATTTTGAATGAACGCGGAATGAGCAAAAAAGAATTACATGATCTATCTGGTGTATCAAATTCCTTTCTTTCTGATTTAACAACAGGTAGCGGGAATCCCTCTCTCAAGGTGATGGAAGCAATTGCGAATGCGTTAGAAGTACCTCTGCCAATGCTGCTTGAATCAACAGATCTGGATAAAGAATCCCTGGATGTGCTGGCGGGCGGTGCATTCAGGCAAAGTCTGCCTCCTGGATATGAGCGGGTCTCAGTAGTTTTGCCAGAGCACAAGGCATTCATCGTCAAACGCTGGGGAGAGGAAACAAGGAAAAAGTTAAGATCATATTAATTAACGCCAGAAGGGTAGGGCACCACTATCCGGCAACAAGTAAATTTTAGCCGCTAAATAATCATTCAAATTCACTGGGGTTATATAACCCCAGTTCCTCTATATTTACCACTATATCCAATCTTAGCATAGTGTAACAGACTGAGTTAATTTCATTATAACTATTGCTTTAATTAATATTTCGTTATATCGTATTTGTCGGCTTACAGGAGATACTAGGCTTAAACAAATAAGATGAATAACACGGATAACAAAGATAAATACGGAAGCATCAATGATCGAGCCAAACGCAAGCTCGAGCGAGATATGGGGTCAGATCTTTTGGCGGCCCTGTATGACCCTAAGACCGTCGAAATCATGCTTAATGCTGATGGCAAGCTGTGGCAGGAGCGTCTGGGTGAGTCGATGAAGTGCATCGGGTCGATGCGAGTAGCTCAGGCGCAAGCTATTATTGAGACCATCGCCGGCTATCACGGCAAAGAAGTCACCCGTCAGAAACCAATACTCGAAGGGGAATTGCCCCTTGATGGTTCCCGCTTTGCCGGCCAACTCCCTCCGGTTGTACCCGCCCCGACTTTTGCAATCCGTAAAAGAGCTGTTGCTATTTTCACGCTGGATCAATATGTAGAGGCCGGAATAATGACGCCCAGGCAACGCCAGTTAATCATTGAGGCCGTTGCCGCGCATCGCAACATCCTGGTGATCGGCGGCACCGGCTCGGGCAAGACAACTTTGGTGAATGCGATCATCAATCAGATGGTGGCTAACGATCCGACCGAGCGGGTTTTCATCATCGAAGACACTGGTGAAATCCAGTGTGCCGCTGAGAATTATGTCCAGTATCACACCAGTATCGACGTCACCATGACGGCGCTGTTGAAAACCACGCTACGTATGCGCCCGGACCGGATTCTGGTCGGTGAAGTGCGCGGTCCGGAGGCACTTGATTTGCTGATGGCCTGGAATACCGGCCACGAAGGCGGCGCCGCAACATTACACGCCAACAACGCAAAAGCCGGGCTTGATCGGCTGGCCATGCTCATCAGCATGCACCCGGATTCACCAAAACCCATTGAACCGCTCATCGGCGAGGCGGTGCATGTCGTCGTACATATCGCCAGAACCCCGGACGGCCGGCGCATCCAGGAGATTCTTGAGGTTTCCGGATACCACGATGGCCAATACATAACAAAAACACTTTAGGAGTAATCCATGCAACTCGCATTTCCAACATTTCAGCTCAACCGTAACACCTATCTCTACCTGGGCATGCTTGCTCTGCTGTCCGTCATCTTATTTGCTTCGCAGCCGGCCTTGGCGTCAGAGGGGACCGGCGGATCTCTGCCTTATGAAAGCTGGTTGACCAATCTGCGTAATTCCGTCACTGGCCCGGTAGCTTTCGCGGTATCCCTTATCGGTATTGTGGTTGCTGGCGGCGTCCTGATCTTCGGCGGCGAACTCAATGGCTTTTTCAGGACATTGATTTTTATCGTATTGGTCATGGCATTGCTGGTCGGTGCACAGAACATGATGAGCACCTTCTTTGGTCGTGGCGCAGAAATCGCGTCACTGACTGATAGGGCAGTCCTGCAAGTGCAGACCGCTGCCTCAGCCATCAATGAGAGAGCCGCATAGTATGGCTATCCGCACGATTCCCATACGTAGGGCCGGCAATAGAGACAACCTGTTCATGGGCGGAGATCGTGAATTGGTCATGTTCTCCGGCCTCATTGCCGGAGCGCTGATTTTTAGCGCTCAGGAACTGAGGGCTACTGTATTTGGCGTTTGTCTTTGGTTCGGAGCGCTGTTCGTATTCCGCCTCATGGCAAAGAGCGATCCCAAATTGCGCCATGTTTATCTGCGTAGTCGCCGCTACAAGCAATACTATCCGCCACGCAGTACGCCGTTTCGTGAGAATACGCAAAGCCAGGGAGAACAATACAAATGATCCAGGCACTCGCAATTACAATTGCCGTTCTCGGGACCGCCTTGTTGCTCATCCTGTTTGCCCGTATTCGGGCAGTCGATACCGAACTGAAGCTCAAAAAGCATCGTTCGAAGGACGCCGGCCTGGCCGACTTGCTCAACTATGCAGCAGTGGTCGATGACGGCGTGATTGTGGGTAAAAACGGTTCTTTTATGGCCGCATGGCTGTATAAAGGGGACGACAATGCCAGCAGCACCGATGAACAACGAGAAATGATATCGTTCCGCATCAACCAGGCCCTCGTAGGCCTGGGAAACGGCTGGATGCTGCATGTCGATGCTGTACGCCGGCCAGCGCCCAACTACTCCGAACAAGGGTTGTCGCAATTCCCTGACCCGGTTTCCGCCGCGATTGATGAAGAGCGCCGCCGGCTATTCCAACGCATGGGAACGATGTACGAGGGCTATTTCGTATTAACTCTGACATGGTTCCCGCCTGTGCTGGCGCAGAGAAAATTTGTCGAACTCATGTTCGATGACAACACGCCAACGCCCGACCACAAGGCTCGCACGATGAGCCTCATCGAGCAGTTCAAGCGGGAAATCGCCAATATCGAAGGGCGATTGTCGGCTGCTGTAAAGCTGACTCGCTTACATGGCCAGAAGATCGTTAACGAAGACGGAACAACAGCCACACATGACGATTTTTTGAGCTGGTTACAATTCTGCATAACCGGCAAACATCATCCCGTACAATTGCCCAACAATCCTATGTACCTGGATACGTTGATAGGTGGGCAAGAATTACGGGGAGGGGTCGTGCCTAAAATCGGCCGCAACCTCATCCAGGTTGTCGCTATCGAAGGCTTTCCCCTGGAGTCTACACCGGGAATCCTGACCGCCCTGGGCGAGTTGCCATGTGAATACCGTTGGTCCTCCCGATTTATATTCATGGATCAGCACGAGGCAGTAAAGCACCTGGACAAGTTCCGTAAGAAGTGGCGACAGAAGGTTCGCGGCTTCTTCGACCAGGTATTCAACACCAATACCGGGCCGGTCGATCAGGATGCGCTTTCAATGGTGGAAGACGCGGAAGCGGCCATTGCCGAAGTGAACAGCGGCTTGGTTGCGGCCGGCTATTACACAAGTGTCGTCATCCTCATGGATGAAGATCGGACTCGTCTGGAGGCGTCTGCACGCCAGGTAGAAAAGGCCATCAACCGCCTGGGCTTTGCGGCTCGCATCGAGACGACCAACACGATGGATGCTTACCTGGGCAGCTTGCCCGGCCACGGCGTCGAGAACGTGCGCCGCCCGCTCATCAACACCATGAACCTGGCCGATCTGTTGCCGACTTCCACGATCTGGACGGGCAGTGCAAGCGCACCGTGCCCGCTGTATCCTCCGATGTCGCCGGCTCTCATGCACTGCGTTACTCACGGCGCTACCCCGTTCCGTCTGAATCTGCATGTGCGCGACCTTGGCCATACCTTCATGTTCG
This sequence comes from Methylobacter sp. BBA5.1, assembly GCF_000746145.1. NCBI lineage: Bacteria > Pseudomonadati > Pseudomonadota > Gammaproteobacteria > Methylococcales > Methylococcaceae > Methylobacter > Methylobacter sp. BBA5.1. Next base: position 3,500 of record NZ_JQKS01000060.1, on the reverse strand, counting down.
GACCGACCGGGGCAGGTAAATCGACGCACCTGGGCATTATCGCCGCACAACTTCGCCGCTATGCCGGCATGTCGATCTATGCCTTTGATAAAGGCATGTCCATTTATCCGCTTACCAAGGCCGTTGGCGGGTTGCATTTTTCGGTAGCGGCCGACGATGACAATCTAGCCTTCTGCCCGTTGCAGTTCCTCGAAACTAAGGGCGATCGTGCCTGGGCAATGGAATGGATCGATACCATCCTGGCGTTGAACGGGTTAATTACTACGCCATCGCAGCGCAATGAAATTGGCAATGCCATCATGAGCATGCACGCCAGCGGCGCCCGCACGCTCTCTGAATTCTCCGTAACCATCCAGGACATAGCCATCCGCGATACGATCAGGCAATACACGGTAGACGGCTCGATGGGGCACTTGCTGGATGCCGAAGAGGACGGGCTGTCACTCTCTGATTTCACAGCGTTCGAAATCGAAGAACTGATGAACTTGGGCGAGAAATTTGCGCTGCCGGTCCTGCTGTACCTGTTCCGACGCATTGAGCGTTCATTGCGCGGCCAGCCGGCCGTCATCATTCTGGATGAAGCGTGGCTGATGCTCGGTCATCCGGTGTTCCGGGCCAAGATCCGGGAATGGCTGAAAGTCATGAGAAAGGCGAACTGCCTGGTTCTTATGGCAACGCAAAGCCTATCTGACGCAGCCAATTCGGGCATTCTGGACGTCATCGTTGAATCGACCGCGACCAAGATTTTCCTGCCCAACGTTTACGCCCGCGACGAGGATACGGCGGCCCTATACCGCCGCATGGGCCTCAATGCCCGACAAATTGAAATTCTGGCGACCGCCATTCCGAAACAGCAGTATTACTATGTTTCCGAGCATGGGCGCCGGCTCTATGACCTTGCTTTGGGGCCTCTAGCCTTGGCCTTTGTCGGTGCATCAGACAAGGAATCCGTGACAACCATCAAAAACCTGGAAGCCAAATTCGGCAATCAGTGGGTTCATGAATGGCTTGCAGGACGGGGCCTGAATCTCAATGACTACCTGGAGTCCACAAGATGAATTTTTTCAAGAAAAAACCAGCCGACTATCAGTTTCTCAAGAAACCGATGAAAGGCGAGGACAATAACCCGTATTTAGCCGCCCGGCGCACATGGAACGAACATATCGGCTCAGTCGTGTCGTCGCGGCAAACCTGGCAGGTGGTCGGTATTCTCTCGCTCTTGATCGCTTTAGCCGGTGTCGGCGGAGTCATCCATATAGGCAGTCAATCCAAGTTCATCCCTTATGTTATCGAGGTTGACAAGCACGGCCAGACCGTCGCTGTCGGGCCAGTGACGGCCGGCTCCAAAGCTGATCCGCGCGTTATTCACGCCTCTGTAGCCGATTTCATCACGTATGCCCGTATGGTCACGCCTGATGTGGCATTACAGCGAAAAGCGGTATTTCGCGTGTATTCAATGCTATCACCTAATGACGCGGCTACCCAGAAGATGAACGAATGGCTGAACGGCACGCCGGACTCCAGCCCGTTCAAGCGTGCAGTGAAGGAAATGGTTAGCGTCGAAATCAAGTCGGTGCTGCCGCAATCGCCTGATACTTGGCAGGTTGAATGGGTAGAAACCACTCGTGACCGTCAAGGCGTTCTGAAAGACAAGCCGGTGAACATGCGGGCATTAGTCAATGTTTACACCATCGAACCCACATCACAGACAACAGACGAGCAATTACGCAATAACCCGTTAGGTATCTTTGTACGTGATTTCTCCTGGTCAATCATTCCTTGAATTAATGAGACTGTCCACTATGAAAAAGCGAATTATCACTCATATTCTAGCCGCCGCTATGATCGTCTCGTCGGAGCCGCTTCTGGCCGCTCCTGGCGACGATCTGGCCGACAAGTATTTTTCCAAGAACAATCCGACTTTGACCGCACAGGAAAAAGCAGCAATCGCCATCGCTAAACGCTGGGAGGCGGGCGCATCTACCGGGCTGAATCCAATACCCGGTTCCAACGGAGCAATCCATTTTTTGTATGGCGTCCAGCAGCCCAGCATCGTTTGCGCAGTTCTTCAGGTATGTGACGTGGCGCTACAGGCCGGGGAGCTGGTCAATTCCATCCATCTGGGCGATACGGCTCGCTGGACAGTGGAGCCGGCCATCACGGGCGCCGGGCCGTCCGAAACGCAGCATCTCATCATCAAGCCGATGGATGTGGGACTGGAGACCAGCCTGGTCGTGACTACAAACCGCCGCACTTATCACTTTAAGCTGCGCTCGCACCGCACTCAGTACATGCCCCAGGTTGCATTCACATACCCGGAAGATGCTCTGGCAAAGTGGGATGCGATTCGAACCCGCGAAACGCAAGAACGCGAACGAAAAATCATCCCGCAAACCGGCGAGTATCTGGGCAATCTGAACTTTGACTATGATCTGGACGGTGATGCGGCCTGGATGCCGGTACGCGTCTTTAACGATGGCCGCAAAACTATCCTGCAAATGTCGAAGGCGATGGCCCAGACCGAAGCGCCAACTTTACTGGTCCTGCGCAAGGAAGGCGGCCTGTTCACGGATGATGAAACCGTCATGGTCAATTATCGTGTCCAGGGCGACCGCTACATCGTGGATACTGTCTTTGACAAGGCAATCCTGATTGCCGGCGTCGGCGATGGCCAAGACCGTGTGACCATCACCCGGAGGAAATAACGATGCGCAGAATATCTTTCCCGGCGTTAGCCGTGCTTACCATCATTCTTACAGGATGCGCTACCTCGCCGTATGGCAACTATCTGAATTCCACCTCAGTAGATCAACAGAAACTTGCCCGCGAAGCGGTACAGCAACTCGCCACGTTATGGCCGCCGGCAAAAACACGGCTTGAACTGAAACAGGCGACACCGGATGCCTTCGGTGTTGCGCTGACCAAGGGCCTGCGCGAACACGGATATGCCGTCATGGAGTTCAGTCCTAAACAAACCGCTCCTTCCCATACTCCGGATGCGCATGTACTGCCTTTGTATTATGTGCTCGACCAAGTGAAGAGCGGCACATCAAAGCTATACCAACTGACGCTATTAGTCGGGACCGAATCAATTACCCGCCCGTATCTGGAGCAAAACGGCACTGTGGTTCCAGGCTATTGGACACATAAGGAGTAAGATCATGACCGGAACCGAAGAACTTGAGCACATGGACCCGGACGCATCACCGAGCGCCGGGGTTCGCCGCGTCAACAACCTGCCGATGTACATACTCGGCGGTGTGTTGATGGCGTTTCTGGTCATGATGGGCTTGGTAGCGGCAGATCGCGCTGCCCAGCAAAACAAGGAAGAAGCAAAACCCCGGAGCAACGGCAACACCTCTATGTTTGCCAAGGAAATCGCCGGCGACCGGAAGAGCGGACTAATACTACAGTTGTAATTTCAGGGATATTGATGTTGCCCGCACAGTCTAATGTGTTTTTGATCGTAAGCATTGGCGAGGTGAATGATGAATGCGATG
>NZ_JQKS01000059.1:0-11426 GCF_000746145.1 Methylobacter sp. BBA5.1 | reverse complement strand
TTACCTATGCAAAACTGGATGCCGTTGGCGCGACCGGCACGCTTAGCTTTACGCTGAACGGCAAAAATGAGGCGGCCGGCGATGCGGTGACTGTGTCAGCCAATGTCACCGACGTGAATGATTTAACCACGCTGGCGAATGCGGTCAACGATCAGGCCGGTAAAACCGGCATTACTGCCACGCTGACCGATGATAAAAAAGGCGTGATCCTGAAGAATTCCGAAGGCTATGATATCGTCATCGATAAACTGACGCATTCGACAGCAGCGACAACGGTCGATATCACCGGTTTGCAAGAAGATGGCAGCACGGTGGCGGGCGTCAAGGCGACTGTCGCTGGCGGCGGCGTATCAGGCACCGATGCCGCGACCATCGGCGGCAGTCTGATTATGGATTCAGATAAAGCTTTTACGGCAACATCTGATAGTGCTACGGGCGGCATATTCGCAGCCACAACGGCACAATCGTCTACTTTGCAGAAAGTCTCCAATGTTGATATCGGCACACAAGCCGGTTCAAACGATGCGTTATCGGTTATCGATGGCGCCTTGGCAGCCATTTCCAATTCACGGGCGGATCTGGGCGCGATTCAAAACCGGTTCAATTCAACGATTGCCAACCTGGAAAACGTCTCGCAGAACGTCTCGGCGGCACGTTCACGGGTTCAGGACGCCGATTTCGCCAAGGAATCAGCCAACCTGGCCAGAGGGCAGGTATTGCAGCAGGCGGGCACGGCCATGCTGGCGCAGGCCAATGCCTCTTCGCAAAACGTGCTGTCTTTGTTGCGGTAACGATAGGTAGAAAAAAGCGGCAGATTATTGCCGCTTTTTTTATTGGGTTTAATAAAACACGAGGACGTGATGATGGATATCAGTAATGTTTCATCCCCGGTTGCAAATGTTGCCAAGCTCGTAGCTGTCCAAAATACCGAAAATCAGGATCAGGCATTATCGACTGAAGCGCAAAAAGATAATTTGAAAGCCGATAGCGAAAATAAGGGTTCAATACCAGGAATCGATGAGGAAAAAATAGATAGAGCGGTTGCCGATGTTAATGAGTTTTTCCAAAGCGAGCAGCGGAAGTTGTCGTTCTCTGTCAACAAGGATATAGGCAGTGTCGTGGTTGAGGTAAGGGATGTCGAGACCGATGAGGTTATCCGGCAAATACCGTCGGAGTCCGTTATAAAGCTGGCGGCACAGTTGAATGAATTAATCTCTGATACGGGCTCTGTTGGCGTACTGTTAAAAGAGAAGGTATGATTTTTTGCGGGGGAATTAAGAAATGGCTGTATCTTCACTGGGGTTAGGTTCTGGACTTGATATACGGAGTATAGTCAATGGCTTGGTGGAGGCTGAACGCCAGCCGAAGACATTCCAGCTGGCTCGACAGGAAGCCAGCCTTCAAGCCAAAATTTCTTCCTTCGGCAGTTTTAAAAGCGCGCTGTCCGAATTCAGATCCTCGCTGGCGGGATTAAGGCAAAGCAGCCAGTTCAATTCGTTAAAGGCATCTTCCAGTGACAGCTCGGTCGTAACGGCTTCCGTCGCCAGCAATGCCGATGTCGGTAAGTTCAGCATTGAGTCTAAACAGCTGGCGCAAGCCAACAGCCTGGCTTCGGCCGGATTTGCCGATGTCAATACAGCCATAGGCACCGGCACTATCACTATCAAATTCGGCACTACCGATTACGATGCGGAAACCGATACTTATAACGGCTTCACGCAAAACGCGGCCAAGGGCACGTTAACGCTGGTGATAGATTCAAGCAATAACACCTTAACCGGTATCAGGGATGCCATCAATAAGGCCAATTCGGATGTCAGCGCCTCCATTGTGTTCGATGGCAGTGCCAATCATTTGGTACTGACATCCAAGGAGACGGGGGCTGCCAATAGCCTTCAGATCAGTGTTGATGATCCGAGCCTGTCGGCCTTCGAGTTTAATGACGCGGCCACGAATTTAACCCAGACGCAAGCGGCCAAGGATGCCATCATGAGCGTCAATGGACTGGATGTTCACAGTGCCACGAATACATTTTCAGATACGATCAAAGGCGTGACTTTTGATCTCCAGCAGGCAAGCCCGGGCAAGACAATAACGATTGATGTGGCCCGCTCCCAGGCTGATATTGTCGGCGCGCTGCAAGGTTTTGTGGACGGTTATAATGCGCTGGCCCAAAACGTTAAGGATTTGACGCGATACAATGCCGACACCAAATCAGCCAGCGTCTTGCTGGGCGATGCCACGGTGCGTTCGGGCATGGCGCAGATACGTTCCGTCTTGGGTGATGTTGTGGGAGGGCTGGAAGGCAGTTCAATCAGAACCTTGAACGATCTGGGATTGTCGACGGCCGCTGACGGTACGCTGTCTTTCGACAAAAACAAGTTTACAGCCGCTCTGAATAAGGACCCTGAGGGCGTTGAAGCGGTTTTTTTGGCGATAGGCCGGTCGGATAACGCGGGCATGAAGTATGTCGCCAGTTCCGATACGACAACTGCCGGCAAATATGTGGTTAATGTGACTCAACCGGCTACGCAAGGGAGTTTAAGCAACGCCGCGATTTCCGATCTGACCGTGACGGCAGGCGTCAATGACAGCTTCAGCATCCGGGTTGATGGCGTATTATCGGGACAAATCAGTTTAACGGCCGGCGTTTATGCGACCGGTGCGGATCTGGCGGCTGAAATTCAATCCCGAATCAATGGCGATGCGGCTTTAAAAACCGGCGGCGTCAAGGCGCAGGTAACTTATGATACCGTTAATAATCGCTTCGATATCACGTCCAATGCCTATGGCTCGACATCCAGTGTCGATATCGTGACTTCAACGGCCGGAAGCTTGGGGTTGAATCCCGCTACCGGCATAGCCGGCACTGATGTCGCCGGTACGATTGGCGGACAGGTCGCCACGGGCAAAGGTCAGACGCTGACGGGAGCTAATGGTCTGGCGTTGTTTATTGACAGTGAAGCGAACGGCGATTTGGGCACGATTAATTTTTCCAGGGGCTTAATGGAGCGGCTCGATTCCATTTTAGGCGGATTGTTAAACAGTGACGGCGCATTAAACGCAAAAACGGCGGGCCTGCAAAAAAGCCTCGACTTGATCGGCAAGGAAAGGGACAGCCTGAATGCTAAAATGGCTAATCTCGAGGCTCGCTTGTTAAAACAGTTTAATGCCATGGATAGCTTGCTGGGGCGCTTTCAAAGCATAGGTTCGGCTTTAGGGCAGCAGTTGGCCGCGCTCCCGACCTATAATTCTTCAGATAAAAAATAATAGACAGGTAATAAAATGAACGCAGTGACTCATCGCGCAATGAATCAATACAAGCAGGTTGGAACTCAGATCAATGCCGACTCCGCCGATCCGCATCAACTGATCGTCATGTTGTTTGACGGCGCTCTGGAGCGGATTGCAATCGCTAAAGGCGCTATTTTTAGACAGGATATTGCCGAAAAAGGCCAAAAAATTGGTAGAGCCATTGCCATCATCGATGGACTAAGGGCGTCCCTGGATAAGGATAATGGCGGGGGAATTGCTGAAAACCTGGATGATTTATATGATTACATGCAGCGTCGATTGTTGGATGCCAATATCAACAGCGATGTTGAAATCCTGGATGAAGTCACCGGCCTGATCAAGGACGTCCGGGAAGCCTGGGTGGCCATTCCCCTTCAGGACAGATACGTGGGAAATTGATCAATGTCTCTGTCAATTCAGCAGAATAAACTGGCTGAAATCATTGATTTTACAGATAAAATGCTCGGTTATGCCAATGCGGGAGACTGGGAGTCGGTGGATGCCTTGCAACGCATCAGGGACGGCGTGATCACGGACTTTTTCTCCGATAGCGTAATAGTCGAGGCGGATTTTCTTGCCGAACAGATTCGCCATATTTTGAAGGTCGATAAGGAGATTATGGCCTTAGGTTGGTTGTATAGAAACGATCTGCAGGAGCAGCTAAGGAAAATCCAGCAAGGTAAAAGCGCCGTTAAAGCCTATTCGGCGCTGTAATCAATCTCAGGTCCTGTTCAGGATCAGTTCCAAAACCAGCTTACTGCCGAAATAAGCCAGAAGCAGCGATACAAAGCCGAGCAATGTCCACTTTATCGCTGTCTGGCCTCGCCAGCCGTGACGGCTGCGACCGATAAGCAGGCCCGAAAAAATAAACCACGCCAGTATCGACAGCACGGTTTTATGAACCAAATGCTGGGCAAATAAATCCTCTATGAATATAAAGCCGCTGATCAACGAAATGGTCAGGAAGCTAACGCCGGCGCCGAGCATTTGAAACAGCAATGATTCCATTGTTTGCAACGGCGGCAATGACAGGATAAAACGTTTGGGCGGATGGCTTTTGAGCTGCTGGTCTTGAATGGCCAGCAATATCGCTTGCAAGGCGGCAATATTCAGCAGGCTGAAGGCGATGATGGACGTCAACACGTGGATGCCCATTTGCCAGCTGTGGGTTTGAAGAGGCCGCAGTTGCTCCTGAAAGCCCAGGTTCAGTCCGAGCATGATGGCGGCGAGCGGGAATATCGCGATGCCCAGTTTTTCGACCGGCTTGCTGAGCGTTGCTGTTAATAACAGCAGGGTAACAATCAGTGACACCATTGCGGCGGTGCTGATAAAACTGAAATTAAAGCCATGCTCATTGCGGAAGTCGATAAGGGTGTAAGCCAGATGGGCGAATGCGGCCCCCCAGGCCAGATAAAGCGGAGTCCGACTGATATCACCCCGGTGAAATTTTTGGACAATAAGCAGTGTGCTGCCCAAATAGGCACAGATAGAAAGGACGGCGAGGACAGTAGCGTTCATTTGGCTGTGTTTTCTTGTGTTTAATGGGCCTTGCTGTCATTATCGCGACTAAAGCGCCCCGCCCAATCAAAATTCATTGAGCTTGATCGGGAGCGGCCGGTTAAATTTGCGCTTAGGAATGGGAATGAAACAAGACCCGCGATTGGGGCAGGATTTCTGTTCCTGTTCAACGACTGCATGGATGCAGGAGGTAGAGCAACGCATGGAGCAGTTGCCGAGGCGCGCAAACAGCCGCATGGCCAGCTATGTAGCTGTTTGCGCAACGCCGGTGATGAACGGAATGCCAAGCCAGTAGCGGGAGTTATAAAATTCACGTTCCTTAAGGGCTAATGTTTAATTTAATCAATATATTAAAAGCCGATACTTGTAGGGGTAATGTCATTACCCAGGACATAACAGCGAGTGGTGCAAAGGTCTCAATGGGTATGTTAATATAACCCGCTAAATAGTCCTAGCCCATTTGTGCTAGGCGGCGGTTTCCATGTAAATATTCAGCCCGGCATATTTTGATCTGACTGGATGGGCTTCGGTGAGGATTGAAGCGCCTTCCGCCCATAGAGAATCTGAATAATTACGTTCCCTTGATTACAGAATAAAGACACAGATATGTTTGATAATTTAACCGATCGATTAAGTAATACTCTTAAGAAAGTTAAGGGCCAAGGGCGGCTGACGGAAAGCAATATCAAGGAAACATTGCGCGAAGTGCGCATGGCGTTGCTTGAGGCTGATGTGGCCCTCCCGGTAGTGACGGATTTTATTGAACGTGTCAAGCAGGGCGCACTGGGCCAGGAAGTTCAGACCAGCCTTTCGCCGGGACAATCGCTGGTCAAGCTGGTTCAGGCTGAACTGGTCAAGGTGATGGGTGAGGCGAATGAGGGGCTTGACCTGAAAGCGGTTCCGCCGGCCGTCATTTTAATGGCGGGTCTGCAGGGTGCCGGTAAAACCACGACAGTTGCCAAACTGGGCCGTTGGCTGAAAGAAAATCAAAAGAAAAAAGTCGGCGTCGTCAGTGCCGACGTTTATCGACCTGCCGCTATCAAACAGCTACAGACGCTGGCCGATGACCTTTCCCTGGATTTCTTTGAAAGCGATATTTCCCAAAAACCGGTGGATATCGCAAAAAATGCAATCGAGGCGGCGAAGAAAAAATTCCTCGATGTCATTATTATCGATACCGCCGGCCGTCTGCATATCGATGACGAGATGATGGGCGAGATCAAGGAATTGCACGCGGCAATCGATCCGGTCGAAACCTTGTTCGTCGTCGACAGCATGACCGGCCAGGACGCGGCCAATACAGCCAAGGCCTTTAACGATGCGTTAACATTGACCGGCGTGATTCTGACTAAAGCCGACGGCGATGCGCGCGGCGGTGCGGCATTGTCCATCCGCCATATTACCGGCAAGCCTATCAAGTTCATCGGTGTGGGCGAGAAAACCAGCGCTTTGGAGCCGTTTTATCCTGATCGTCTGGCTTCCCGTATTTTGGGTATGGGCGATATGCTGGGTCTGATTGAAGAGATCGAGCAGAAAGTTGATAAGCAAAAAGCCGAAAAGCTGGTCAAGAAGATACAGAAAGGCAAGAGCTTTGATCTTGAGGATTTTCGTGAGCAGCTGCAACAGATGCATAGCATGGGCGGAGTCGGCTCCATGCTGGACAAGTTGCCCGGTATGAGCAGTATTCCGCAGGAAATGAAGGACAAGGTTAACGATAAGGAACTGGGGCGCCAGATCGCCGTGATAAATTCCATGACCATGCAAGAACGTCGTTTTCCTGATTTGATTAAAGGCAATCGTAAGAAACGTATTGCGGACGGCTGCGGGCAGCAATTGCATGACGTTAATCGAATTCTGAAACAATTCAAAATGATGGAAAAAATGATGAAGCGTTTCAAAAAAGGCAATATAACCAATATGATGCGCGGTATGAAAAGCAATCTTCGCGGTATGAGAATGTAGTTTTTATCGGCCATCGGCGCTTCAGTTGACAGCTTTTTTTGCATAGATGCCGATGGCCGCTTAACGTTTTTTACAGCCTCTTAAGCGATGTCATGAACTCATGAATGAATTTATTCTTCACTTATGTCGAAAATCGCGTAAAATAGGCGGATTAAATTTTGACTAAATGTTTTTGAGGAACTTAAATGGTAACCATTCGTCTTGCTAGAAGCGGCGCAAAAAACCGTCCTTTTTATCATGTGATTGTGACTGACAGCAGAAACAGCCGTGATGGCCGTTATATTGAACGGCTTGGTTTTTTTAATCCTGTAGCTCGCGGCAATGAAGAAAGATTGCGTCTGGATTGCGCCCGTGTCGAATATTGGAAAGCTCATGGCGCGCAACCTTCTGACCGTGTTGCAAAGTTGATTAAAGACGCACAGAAAGCGGCTGCATAATCTGAATTTGTCAGCGCGGGAAGATATAAACGTTGGCAAGGTTTCCGGCGTTTTCGGGATAAAAGGATGGGTTAAGGTCTTTTCTTTTACCGATCCGAGAGAAAATATTTTAAATTATTCTCCGTGGTTGCTGAAAAAAGGTAGCGAGACAAGGCTGCTTGCCGTTACTGACGGTAGTTTGCACGGCAAGGCGGTAGTCGCTCAACTTGACGGTGTCAATGATAGGGATCAGGCTGCTGGTCTTATCGGATGGGATATTTTTATAACCCATGAGCAATTGCCGGCGGCGACGGAAGGCGAATATTACTGGTCCGATTTGATCGGATTGAAGGTTGAAACCGTCGAGGGCGTCCAGTTGGGCGAGGTCGGCAGTCTGCTGGAAACCGGTGCGAATGACGTAATGATCGTTCAGGGTGAGCGAGAGCGGGCAATTCCCTTTTTACAGGGGCAGACCATAATTAATATCGACTTGGATGCCGGCATGATAATTGTCGATTGGGATCCGGAATTTTAATTATGCAGTATGCGCTTTGATGTCGTAACACTATTCCCGGACATGGTGACCGCAGCGGCCGGTTACGGTGTCACAGGACGGGCTATTGAGCGTGGCATCGTGCACCTGTCAGTCTGGAACCCGCGTGATTATACGCACGACCGGCATAGAACGGTCGATGACCGGCCTTACGGGGGCGGTCCCGGTATGGTCATGAAATACCAGCCGTTGCATGATGCGGTTTGTGATGCTAAACAGGCTGGCACCGGAGCCGCCAAAGTCGTTTATTTGAGCCCGCAGGGCAAACCGATAACGCAGGCTTTGCTGTCGGAAGCTTGTGATGTTTCTCAATTGATTTTAGTGGCAGGGCGTTACGAGGGAATCGATGAGCGCTTTGTTGAGTTGGTTTGTGATGATGAATGGTCGATCGGCGACTATGTCATCAGCGGCGGTGAGCTGGCGGCACTGATAGTGGTCGATGCGGTAACCCGTTTATTGCCCGGCGTGCTCGGGGACGAGGATTCCGCGCAGCAGGACTCTCATATGAATGGCCTGCTGGATTATCCGCATTATACGCGGCCGGAACAGCTGGAAGGACATGCGGTGCCGGCGGTTTTACTGGGCGGCAACCATGCGGATATAGACCGCTGGCGTATGAAGCAGGCCTTGGGAAGAACGTGGCGGAGACGGCCGGATTTATTGAAAAAAAAGAATTTAAACGCAGAGCAGGAAAAACTGCTTAACGAATTTAAAATTGAAGTTGATGTTAAATAGGGTGTGGCAATGAGCAATATTATTGATGTATTGGAAGCAGAACAGCTGAAACAGATTCCTGACTTTGGTCCAGGCGACACAGTTGTTGTACAGGTTAGGGTAAAAGAAGGCGAGCGTGAAAGAATTCAGGCTTTTGAAGGCATCGTGATTGCGAAACGCAATCGCGGATTAAACTCCGCTTTCACAGTAAGAAAAATTTCTCACGGTACAGGCGTCGAACGTGTTTTTCAAACTCATAGCCCTATGATCAGCGAGATCACTGTTAAACGTCGCGGTGATGTGCGGCGCGCTAAATTGTACTACTTGCGTGATCTGACCGGTAAAGCGGCTCGTATCAAAGAAAAACTTTGATCGGTTTTTTGATGCGCATGTAAAAAAGGCAGCTATGAGCTGCCTTTTTTATGTCTGGGATATCGCGCTTATGGCTATTGTAGGGCCGAATTCATTCGGCCTGGGCAGAGGATCATTTAACCAATCCGGAATTATTACCATGCCATTCGTCATTCATTGGGTTGAAAATTGTTCGAGGCCTGAGACGGTGTTCAAGATTCAAACACCCGCCGGCAATCTGGTCTTATTCGCTCGAGGCGATGTTTTGTTCAAGACGGACTGGGAGTTTGCCGGAGATCCGTTCCAAATTGTTACTGGTGAGCATGATATACAGCGGCAATTAAACCAGTATTGGCTGACTCCGGAAAAACCCATACACCTGAAGCTGTTAAAGCAGGGCAGCGATTTTAGAAACAAGGTCTGGGCGGAGCTCTGCCGCATACCATTCGGCGCAACGATCACTTATTCGGCGCTGGCCCGCAGAATAGGATCGGCTGCGCGAGCTGTCGGTAATGCCTGTCGGGATAATCCTTTTCCGTTGATTATTCCCTGTCACCGGGTGGTGTCCGTATCCGGGATGGGCGGTTATGCCGGGAAAACAGACGGGGATTTCATGACCATAAAAGCCAGATTACTGGATTTTGAAGCGGCCTACAAAAAATGAACGCGGCAGCAGGCTTTATCGATCAGTTTCTGGATGCGGTCTGGGTAGAGCAAGGCCTGAGCGAAAATACGTTGTCGGCCTATGGCAGTGATTTGAAAATTTTTGCTCAATGGCTGGCGGGGAAGTCCATACTGGATGTCGACGGCAGCGATATATCAAGGTTTTTGGCAAGCCGCTATAAAGATGGCATAGGCAACCGGTCGTCGGCGCGTATTCTGTCCAGTCTGAGGCGGTTTTATGGTTATTATCTCAGGGAAAACCGTATCACAGTCGATCCGACCGCGCTGATAGAATCGCCGCATATCGGCCAGCCATTGCCGACATCGCTGTCCGAAAACGACGTCGAATTATTGCTGAATGCACCTGAAGTAACAAATGCACTCGGGTTCAGGGATAAAGCCATGCTGGAAATGCTTTATGCCACGGGACTTAGGGTATCGGAGCTGGTCAATTTGAAGTTTGAGCAGGTCAGCTTCAGGCAGGGCGTGGTCAGAATTACCGGCAAAGGCAATAAGGAGCGGCTGGTGCCGGTCGGTGAAGAGGCAATGAGCTGGCTGGAAGACTATATGAGCCAGGCGCGGAAAAGCCTTCTGGGAGAGCGTCAGTGCGATTATCTGTTCGTGACCAACCGTGCCACCGGCATGACGCGGCAGGCCTTCTGGCACATCATCAAGCGCCATGCCAAAAAAGCCGGCATTAATAAAGAGCTGTCACCGCATACGCTCAGGCATGCCTTCGCGACGCATCTATTGAACCATGGCGCGGATTTACGTGTCGTGCAACTCTTGCTGGGGCATTCCGATTTATCCACTACACAGATCTACACGCATATCGCCCGCGAAAGATTAAAAGATTTACATTCAAAATTTCATCCAAGAGGATAGTTAACATGGCACAAAATATTCACCCGACTGCCTATATTGCACCGGATGTATCATTACCGGAAGATATAACGGTAGGCCCGTTCGCCGTTATTGAATCGGGTGTGGAGTTGGGGCGGGCTTGTCAGATCGGCGCGCATGCCGTTGTGCACCAATATGTGAAAATGGGCGAGGGCAATATCCTGCACCCGCATGCCGTTCTGGGCGGGCTGCCGCAGGATGTCAGCTTTAAACCCGAAACGGTTTCCTGGCTGATAATCGGCGACAACAATCATTTTAGAGAAGGGTTTACAGCGCACCGCGCTTCCAAGGAAAACGGCGAGACGCGCATAGGCTCGGGCTGTTTCTTTATGAATAACAGCCATGTCGCGCACGATTGCAAAATCGGCGATTATACTATCTTCGCCAATAATGTCGCCATCGGTGGCCATGTTGAAGTCGGCGACAGGGTTTTCATGGGCGGGGGCGTTGTCGTGCACCAGTTCTGCCGGGTCGGTTCGTATGCGATTGTGCAGGGCACGACAGGACTTAATATGGATGTTATCCCTTTTATGCTGGTCGGCGGACGTCCTGCCCGGCATTATAAGCTGAATTCGGTCGGCTTAAGGCGGGCCGGCATTACCGGCGACCGCTATAACGTGCTTTCAGCGGCATTCCGCTTGTTGAAAAACAAACAAAGTCTGGATTCGCTGGAAGAAACCGAAGAGTTGAAGCAATTGAAGGACTGGCTGGCTGTTAAATCCAAACGCGGCTTGCATGGGTTTATCGATATTTCCGCTTAGGATTCGGCTAAAAATGACCTCCGATATCCCTTCAGGTTAAGGCCATTTCCGGCCAATGGCCGTCCCCGTGGAAGTGATGCCCGCATCGCTTCCACCATTGTTACCCACATTTAAAACCAGGCCATTATTCAATGCCTAATCCTAAGGAACGTGAATTTTATAATTCCCGCAAATGACTTGTCTTTCTGTCCCTCTTCGGCGTTGCGCAAACAGTTACATAGCTGGCTATGCGCCTGTTTGCGCGCCTCGGCAACTGCTCCATGCGTTGCTCTACCTCCTGCATCCATGCAG
>NZ_JQKS01000058.1:0-12609 GCF_000746145.1 Methylobacter sp. BBA5.1 | reverse complement strand
TTCCGCCCAAATACCCGCCGCGCGCGGCCAACCGGCGGATTCAGGGCTGGGTGAAAATAGAGTTCACCATTACCCGCACGGGCACGGTCAAGGATGCGGTCGTGGTTGAGGCCAAGCCGAGCGGCATCTTCGACAAGGTGGCGCTGGAGGCCATCAATAAATGGAAATTCAAGGAAAAGCGGGTTAACGGCGCCCCGGTCGAGCAACGCGCGGTTCAGGTGCTGCAGTTTAAACTGGCGAAGTGATTGGACTTAATTTTATGGTCCGATCTCAAGCTTTTAGACTTGGGCGCGAAGACAAGTCCACGTACAGCGTTTTTTGGCGATGCTCTGTACGGGACTGTATTCGCCTGCCCAGGCAAGGTTGCTGAGAAAATAACAGCTCGAAAGGATTACCGTCCGATAAAAATTCATTCGCATAAAGGATCGCTAATTTTTCTTATTACGGACTGGCGGTTTGCTGGCAAGAGTCGATCTGCGAATTCAAGGGCTCCGTCAAGGACAAAGGCCTATGGATAAACAGTGCTGGCCCGGGGGCCAATATCGTCTTCTTCCAGCACATAGCGGACCGGACTGCCTGCCTCTAACTGGTCAAATTCGCCTACCACACTATTTCTATGGAAATAAATTTCACGGCCATCCTCGGCCACGATAAAACCGTGATCTTCTTCAGGCAGCAAGCGTGCTACTGTTCCGAAGTTCTGCAGGTTATGGTTTTTAACTTCACCGCGCTGAACGCGGGCATAATCTTCCAGTTGTCTTGTTGCCGCCTTAAAAGCGTCGCGTATGGCCACATAAATATCTTCATGGGCTTGCTTGTCATGATGCTCCCGGCTGATGACCAGCTCTTTGCGGGGCGTGGTGATATCGATACGAATGTGGTATTGATTGCCATGGCGATGGTGCTGGTGTTCTGACTCCACGGCGACCCGGCAGCTCATAATATGGGTATGAAATTTTTCCAGTTTTGCCACTTTTTCGCGGATCCTGGCTTCTACGGCATCAGAATGAGGTATTCCTCGAAAAGTAATCTGTAATGGAATCTGCATGATGATCTACCTATATCAAATATAGTACGAATGGCTTAAATGGTCGTTATGTGGCTGGGCGATAAAATAAATGCTGGTATGCCGGTTTGATTCCGGCAGGGCACTTGAGGGTTTGTTAAGGTTAGGCTGGGTAAGCAGCAGAAGTACGCGCATCGACAACAGTATCAGTACCAGCCAGACAATGACCATGATGCCGAAGTGTTTGAAATCGCTCCATACCCGGGTTTTCGGAAATCCTGACCGTAAAAGTTCCACGATCAGGATCGCATCCATGGCGCTGCCCATTAACAGGATAAAGAGGGCAAAAAAATAGCTTTGATCAATCAATAGGGCGGTAAGCGGCATGCGTCCGCCGCTGGCTATCATAA
This sequence comes from Methylobacter sp. BBA5.1, assembly GCF_000746145.1. Lineage (NCBI taxonomy): Bacteria > Pseudomonadati > Pseudomonadota > Gammaproteobacteria > Methylococcales > Methylococcaceae > Methylobacter > Methylobacter sp. BBA5.1. Next base: position 11,193 of record NZ_JQKS01000058.1, on the reverse strand, counting down.
AGATAAACCAAACGCAGGCCGTCAGCAGAAAGCCTCTGCGTACTTCACTCATTGATTCAATGTATTGGTTTATATTCATGAACCGCTGCTCTGCTATTTTCATAACCGGATTCCTTAATTTAAATCATCTACGCTTGTTCCCCTTGGGAAAGGAGCTAATACTGATTACCAAGCTCCGCATTATTATCGGTTTTCGCAATTCGGGTTTTTATGGTTTTCTCTTGCCCGTCACGGGAGATATGCAGATCGACTTTATCGCCTACCCGCATTAATGCAATGCTATTGCTTAGTCTGGTTGAGGTATCAATCGGCTGGCCGTTCATGGCAATGACTATATCGCCTTTTTTCAAACCCGCCTTATCGGCTGGCGAGCCGGGAATAACACCGGAAATAATAGCTCCTTGCTGCTGTTTGATATTAAACGTCCGAGCCAGATCCGGGGTTATATTTTGAATCTGAATGCCTATCTGTCCTCTCTGTATATTGCCGTATTGAATGATCTGCTTGACAACATGATTGGCCATATTAATAGGTATGGCAAAGCCGATTCCCACATTGCTGCCGTTAGGCCCGACTATGGCGGTATTGATACCGATTAATTCTCCCTGCAAATTGACCAGCGCGCCGCCGGAATTGCCGGGGTTGATGGAGGCATCAGTCTGAATAAAATCCTCATAGCCTTCTATACCCAGACTGGAGCGGCCCAATGCGCTTATTATTCCGGATGTAACCGTTTGGCCGAGGCCGAAAGGGCTGCCTATGGCAACGACAATATCGCCGACCTGTAATGTATCGGAATTGCCTTTGGGCAATTCGACCAATTTGCCCGTTTTGATTTTAATCAAGGCTATTTCCGTATTTGGGTCGCTGCCGATTACCGTCGCGTCATAGCTTCTGTTGTCCTGTAGTGTCACTGTGATTTGGTCTGCCTTGTCAATCACATGATGATTAGTAATGACATAGCCTTTGCTGGCGTCAATGACTACCCCAGAGCCGAGATTCTGGATTTCCCATTCCAGCGACTTGTCGGACATATCAAATAATTCGCGATAGAAGGGATCTTTGAATAAAGGGTTTTCTTTATGGCTTAATCGTATGCGCGTGGAGATATTGACAACAGCGGGGATGACTCTTTTCAACATCTCCGGCAGAGGATTATTGGGAATCGGTAGCTGTGCCCATGCGTTTAATGCCGGTAATTTGGTTGATATTGCCATTATCAGAGCAATTGCCAGGAAATACATGAAAATCTGTTTTTTCATAATTGCTCCGTAACTCATTGCTAGTGGCAAGTCAGTTCTAATGTGGAATTAGAACCTGTATGCGGGCAAAAATTCTTTTTAATTATGCTGCTCTTTAGTGTGTGCACATCGATTGCACTCAAATGAGTGATATTTTTCCCGGTAATCAACAAGGAACGGGGCTCAGGCTCATTTCAGGCACACGCGGTGATTGCTCACAAAGGCAAGCGATTAGGCCTTCTGGACCGGCTATTGGATATTGAAGCTTTTCATATTATTAGCATTGTCGAGTATACGGATATATTTACGTTGAACATCCAGCAATCCCTCATCCTGAAGCTGGCTGAAAGCCCGGCTTACCGTTTCTTCCGCGAGTCCAAGATAATCGGCTATATCGCGACGGCTCATGGGTAAATTGAAAGCGTTGGCGGAAAACCCCCGTTCACTTAGGTTTCGAGACAGATCGTTCAAGAAAATAGCGAGACGGGCGGGAGCGCTTCTATTGCCGCGCAATTCCATCAAGTGTTTGTTCTGAACAATTTCATGGCTCATCAGTTTAATAAATTGATGGCTGAGCGTTGGTATGCTGTCAGCCAGTTTCTGATATTGATCAAATGGGATCTTGCAAAGGCTACAGGTATTTAGTGTTGTCGCATTGCAGTCATAAACGCCGGAACTGATCGCGCTTAAACCTATGATGTCGCCCGGGTAATGGAACTGAATGATGTGTTCGTGACCGTCGCCGAAAACACACCAGGATTTAACCGTTCCGGAGCGGACAAGATACAAATATCGAAAAGGTTGCTCGGCATGGAAAATGTGCTGGCCGCTGTCCAGGTAATATTGCTGGGAAATAATGCTTTGCAAGTGCTGGCGATCATCTGTTTGCAAGGTAGACATCAGGCAGGAGGCATATGTTGTACAGTCCTTGCACACATCCGGGTTTTTGCTAAGTAGTTCGTTAACGGTTTTTGTTTCCGGTTCGTCAAGCGACATCAATAACAATTGATTGACCGCTTCGAAATATTTCAGGTAAGCACGAGAAAAAGAGAGTTTCAATACGTTTTCCGATTGATGTGAAACGATGCCCGTCAATTTAAAGAATTTATTAATGCCATAGTCAATCGTAAAAGTAATGTCGACACTGTGATGGTTTCCTATTACTTTTTCTCTTGCGGCAAGCTTGATTTCATTGAAACTGATTGCGCTGGTTTTGAAACGCCCCAGAAATTCTTCCCCATTATGCAGATCGACATCCAGCACTATGGGGACTCCTGTGAATTTTGATCGGGTCATTTTTCAACTCCATTTTTTCAAATGTTGAGGAATCCTTTTACGATTAGGCTTCGGTTATAAAAGTGATAATTACGTTATTGCCAATCCATTCACGCCATTGTTTATAGATGGCGACCTTATTAATTGAAGACAAAGTTGATTAACTTTTGCTAAATAACGTCAAGCAACTATTGGATTCAATGCCGTGCATAAAGTGGTAAATTTTCTTTAGACTTTAACGCGCGGGCTCTTTCGCCAAAAGGGAAAATCTTGCCTCTTGCTGCTAGGAATGGGCCGGAGTAAGTGCGATCAATAAGTCGTTTATTCTTGATTGTCTCAACCAACCCCTGGCCCTCCCTTTTAGGCGAGAAAACTAGCCTCCCTTTATCGGACGCAATACAAACAGAAAAGCATCCTTCCGCGGAGAAAATTAAATAACAATTACATTTTCAGCTTGGAGGCCTTTTTGTCCCTTTGTGACATTAAATTGTACTTTCTGGCCGTCATTGAGTGATTTAAAGCCGGGGTTGTTAATGTTGCTGTAATGAACAAAAACATCGGGACCTTTCTCTTGTTCAATAAAGCCGAAACCTTTATCGGCATTAAACCATTTAACAGTGCCAGTAATAGAAGTAGTAGTCGATGTATTCATATTCGTAGACATAATTCGAAAATCCTAAAATGTTAAAAATGTATTTGTAGAAAGTAGCGCAAGGTATCCGGCATTACATAATTTCTATGCTTCTGCGTTTACTTTGTTCTGACTTGGGGATGGTAATATCAAGTATTCCGTCCTTGAATGAAGCTTTAGCCTTCTCACCATCCACTTGAGTAGGTAAAGATAAAGTCCTTTGAAATTCTCCACGGTTTATTTCTCGGCAGTAATAGTTCTCGTTCTTCGTTTCTTCTTCCTGTTTGCAGGATGCGCGAATAGTCACCATTTGGTCATCTATTGAAACATCCAGATCTTCTTTTTTCACGCCTGGCAGGGCCGCCTGAACCTTTATTTCGTTATCGTGTTCGATAACATCCACTTTGGGAATGTTTTTGCTGAGAGAGAATTCTCTTTCCGGCCAACTAGGGAGTTTCCAGTCCGGTTGTAACCAGCGACGGGAAAGCAGATTATCAAACCAGCGATCTAAATCATCAAAAGCAATTAGGCCGGAACCTAGCTGAGATGGCTCTGATGGTGCCTTAGCAATATTTTTATTTGGATCTTGGCTTTGATCATCATTACTCATAATGCTCTTCTCCGAATCTATTATTTGGCAACTGCAAGGGAAAAATCTTTCGTAAAAAATAAAAACGATGGCTTGAAGTGCTTCGGTTACTGGCATTCAGTCAAGAAACCTTAAACAGCTTCAATTTTTTCCTGTGAATAAAATGTAGCGTATTTTCAAAGACGGTAGAATTGGTGCAAATACCTAGTACATAACAGTAAATTACGATAATTCATATCAGCAGCGGTTTGCTGGAATAAGTCCAGCGAAACGGTTTAGCCAGCGTATCATCGTTAAAAAACGCAATAATGGTGAGGATACGATGCCTGAGTTCTTCCTTTGGTGAAAAACTGCCCCCGTTTGAGCAGGCGCCGAGTCAAGATACCGAACCAGATTTCCACTTGATTGAGCCATGAATGATGTTTGGGCGTATAGACAAAGCCAATACGATGGTTTTTCTCCTGGAGAAAAGCAGAGCGAGAAGCCAGAGTCCTATATTGTCTTCGCGTAAACCCACATCATGGCTTATCGCCTTATTACTGGTGCCCTGGGCGGCAATATAATCCGGCTTCACCACACTAAACCATACGGCGTTTTTCGACTCCGGCCAAGAGTGCAGGATGTCGTTTTGCTCCGTTATTCAGAGCAAGGGGGCTATGTCACTGGATGGACTCGGTTGACAATTGATTTTTTAGGAAATAACAGGCGACGGCGGATTGGCCTCGATTCCGCGGCCCTGGTGGGCACAAAGCTCACTGGTGTCTACGTGCCATGCCTGTTGAATATAATCTCAAACCTTACCTCTACAGGGCTTTAGGATTATCTCACTTTCCTGTTTCCACATAAGGAGCGACTAAGATTAGCTTGTTAGATTGGCTGCAAGCGGTAAGAGCATATTTATTGAGACTGACTGTTTTTTTATTGGGTCAAGTTTTTGAATTTCAAAGGTAAATTATTGTAACTAAGGTTAAGTAGAAAGCTGGTTTAAACGTCAAATTTTCTTAAGATTTGATTTGTTCAAATTTATATTTGAGGAGAAAGTGATGTTACGAGAACTTGGTTCGGAGCTTTCGTTTTCTGTTGTTCAGTCATCGGTACTGGTATTTACCTCGGAGCAATCGCAGTTGCTCGTTATCTTAATGGCTTTCATTGTCATGTTGGTAATTGAAGATCGCCATGCTTGCGCTGAGCAGCCATTAAAAGCTTTCCGGCGGCATTATTTAACAAATATCAGTATGTTTGTTTTTAATAGCGTCATGATGTCGCTGCTCTCGGTGTATTCCTTGTTGACTATTGCCGAACAATACGCCTCGGCAGGATTGCTGAGCCAGATTTCTAATCCCGTTATCAGGATCGCCGTGTCATTTATGTTGCTCGATTTGACTTTGTATTTCTGGCATAAAGCGAATCATATGTTTAACTTCCTGTGGATGTTTCACCAAGTACACCACAGCGACCCCTCGTTTAATGTTTCAACGGCATTTCGTTTGCATTTAGTCGAGCTATTACTGACGGCCGGCCTGAAAGCGCTTTATATTATCGTATTCGGTGTGGATAAGGCCGTGGTGATCATTAGTGAAGCGGTAATTACGGTATTTGTGATTTTTCATCACATGGATGTTTCAGTCCCGGGCGAGAAATGGCTGGGCCGGATTATCATTGTGCCTTATTTACATAAGGCTCATCATTCAACTCTGCGAGAGGAGCATGATCATAACTATGGGGCCGTGTTTTCAATATGGGATCATTTATTCAAGACGATAATTGAGATAAGGCCCGCTGAAATTGGTCTTCGGTATGTCAAAACCCAGGATTTCATGGCGCTGTTTCTTTTGGGGTTTACGCGATTTCAGTCATCGCGGCATTGATGTACCCAGAAATCGCCACAGACGCATAGCTGTCATCATGGTATCCTGGGCACTAAATTCGAGAGTATCTATTAAATAACAAAAATGCCGTACTTTTATTTAAAGACGGCATTAATAAAACAGGATAGGTGCTCTATTTCTTCCAAACATACGGCATGTTCCATAATATAATCATGCCAGACAATGTCATATCCCATTTCCTTTAGCGCAACATACGCTGCTTTACCCGATTCAATCGCCACAACAGGATCTATAATGCCATGGGCCATCAGGATAGGCGTGGCATTATTGGTACTTGACCGCTTTTTTTCTAATTGTTCAAGTGTCGGCAGATAAGTTGAGAGAGCTATGATTCCAGCCAGTTTGTGCGGATATTTCAAACCGGCGTGAAGAGCAATGGCGCCGCCTTGGGAGAATCCCGCCAGTAAAATATTCTCGGAAGCAATGCCTTTATCGATTTCCTGTTGAATAAGCTTGTCGATTAATGTGCTGGATTCATAAATTCCAGCGATATCGACTCTTCTGGAGGGTAACTTTTCCAAAATGTCGTACCAGGCGCGCATTTTCATACCGCCGTTGATGGTTACAGGCTGAATAGGGGCATTGGGGAAAATAAAATGAATGGCCTGAGCTTCGTTTAAATTCAGTTGCGGGACAATGCCGGCAAAGTCGTGCCCATCAGCGCCTAGGCCATGAAGCCATATAATGGAATATTTATGAACAGATTCAGGTTGAATTTCTATTGTACTAAGTTGAGAAATCATAGGTTACCCCGAAAATGATGTGAACAAATATGAAATTGAATATGCTTATGAGAAAAGTGATTAATGCCAGGGATTGCCGTCAAATTTTGGCAGATCAGGATTCATATAGTCCCATGGCTGGGCATCGGCTACCCAAATATCTTTTTGCGGCCGGAAAATGCTGGGGTCATCCAGCGTAGATGCGCTAACCGGTCTCAATTTGGTGAAAGCGCTGTTCCTGCCAAACAAGGCGGTCCCGCATTCAGGACAGAATGCTCGATAAACAACATGGCCGCTGGCGGCAATAGTTGCGTACTCTTTATAATTGCCAGTTATTGTAAGTGCGGATGACGGCACAAGCATGGCCGCTAAATACGGGGCACCCAAAGCTTTTTGACATGTTCTGCAATGGCAGTTGAAACTACTGGCGGGTTTGACTGAAATTTCGTATCTGACAGCGCCACAAAGGCAGCCGCCTGTAATGGGAAGTTTCATATATTCTCCCGAAACAGTGGGTTATGATAAACCTGAGTACAATTAGCGCAATATCTGAACTTTAATTGTCCATTAATACTAAAGTATGGTATTTGATATCATTTTAATCGGTTTATTAATTGTCGCTTACTTGTATTGGGCGAGTGCCCAGCGGGTAAAGTCGATAGCCCTTAACGCAACTAAGCAGCATTGTTTGGATATGAACGTTCAGATGCTGGACGATTATATTGCCTTAACCGGTCTCTGGCTGAAAAGAGATAGAACAGGAAAAGTGCATTTATGGCGTTCATTCCAGTTTGAGTTTTCTTCAACCGGAAATGAACGGTATAACGGGCAAATTGTAATGTTCGGATGTCGGATCGAATCAATTCAAATGGAACCGCACCGATTAGTTTAGGGATAAATAAATGAGTACGCAAAAAGATTTTTAGGGGCAGATCGTAACATGAACAATTGTCCGTTATGTGAACATGAGCGGAGTGGATCGGAACCGAAATATCCAAACTTTTGACAGTGTTTACTTGAAAATCCATGGACTTATTAGCTAAGAGGAAGCGTCGAAAGAAAAATTTATTTTGCTGACCTTACAGAACGGTTATAAGTTCAGGTAAAGTAAAGCAAGAATTAATGGCCGGCCTGCGGCGGATACTAATCGGGCTTTCTAATCAAGGCGCTTTTTACTCTTTATTGTAATTATTGCCTTTTTGTTTTTGTCTTGAGGATTTCTGTTTTATAGATATAGAATTTTCACTAGGCGGATAAGAAAATCAATGGATTATCAGTAATATGAGCAAACAAAACTATCAAAAGCCGTCTCAGGAAACTCTGGATGAAGCGATACGAGTAGCCCGAGGGATTCAGCGACTTGGTCAGGCCAAAGAGCAAGCCAAACGGATGGCTCAGAGTATTCAAAAAGGGATTGGATTATATAAAAGGCAACAGAAATCCTGGGCTAGAGAGTCGGACAGAAAATTTAAAAAAACTTTGGATCAGCCCGAATTCGTGGAATCAGGTGATTCTCAAATACAGGAACGAGAACTGTGTCAACAGCACGGATTATCCTGGTTATTGCTGGTATTCAGGGTGTCCTGGTTATTGTTAATTTTGACATGGTTGGGCATTGGTATTTATTTGCTGGCTTGAAAAATCCTGGCGACGTCTTCTGTAATCCTAATCTAAGGAGTTGGCGTGAAGCGAAAGCAAGAATAAATTTACTTGAATTAAAAGGTGATCTTTAGAATTTACAAATAAGGTGATGATTATGGGCTTTGGAACTGTTTTGAAACTACTTGCCTTTTTAGTATGGCCTGTTTTATTGCTTTTATTATATTACTTGTCGGACAAAGAGGGTTTCAAGCGTAGGCTTAATAAGATGAAGCGGGATGGAGTTGATAAAGACTAGTATTTAGCCAGCCTTGTTCTGACGAGTAAAATTTGCAGAGTATTCATAGCGTGCGAATAGTGCGAATACCCTCAAGGGCACAAGTACCCGTCATAATTAAATTGATTGACTATTAGAACTTCAAACCGAATTCAAGGACCATCTTGATAGAGACATACAATATAAGCAGTATGGCGCCCAAATAAACGATAAATCGCAACGGTTTATCTTTGATGCTAGCGAGAATTGTTGTGTTTGTCCCTGTTTTTTTGAGCTGCAGATATAATTCTCGTTGAGTTGCCAATCTTTGCCGTTGGTATTCTTCAAGCAATTGTCGTGCTTTAAAAAGATCTTCATCTTTTAATAGCCAAATTGCGGGCATTGATATACCCCAGTTTCCGGCAGATGTCTCATAGTAGTCGATTTCATTAGAACGTAACAATTCACGAATTTCATCGGCTTCGTCTTCGGGGACATTTGCAAGGCGAAATAATAAAATAGACATTTCAGAAATACCATTTGATCATAGAAAGATGTATAGGTTGTAACAGTAGGCAAGAACTAGGAGTGGTCATTCACATCAAGATTCTCATTCTGGTTTACTTTTCAAAGAGGCATAATCAGTCGTTCTGCCATTGAGTACACAAAAGATAGATAAGAAACGTGAATTTTATAAATCCCGCGACTGACTTGTCTTTATGTCCATTCTCGGCGTTGCCTACAGTACAGGGATGTAGGTAAGGGGCGTGAGCAGGAGCGGAAGCTTTGCTCAAACAGTTACAGGCCTGCAATGCGCCTGTTTGCGGGCCTCAGCAACTGCTCCATGCGTCGCCGACTGTTGATGCTAAGCCCCAGGGATGTGGTGAATGCAGAGAAATGACGGGATCATTTCCTGTCCATGCAGTCGTTGAACATGAACAGAAATCCTGCCTCAATCGCGGTTTTTATTTCATCCCCGTTCCTGACTAGTAATTGAATCGTTTGTAATAGAAAATTGCACCTCAGAAAATTAATAATTTCAAAAAAGACATTAATTATGCATGAAAATCGAGTAATCGAACTAGAAATAAAGGTAGCCTATCAGGAAGATCTCATTCAAGAACTGAATAAGATTGTTAGTCAACAGCAGCGGCAGATCGGTCGCCTCGAAGCGACTTGTAAATTGCTTAATGAACGCATTAAAAGTTTATCGGAGATTGCAAGCGGTGAGGAGGCTATTGATCAGCCGCCGCCTCACTATTAATCAATGACATTTAAGACTGATTTAAATGAGAATCAGAAAAAACTTTTTAAAAAAGCTGATGCCCTTAAAATATAAGGAGACATCTATCACAAAAGCTTATAAATGAAAGTATTACAGATATGTCTATCAATTAAAATGGAAAAATAATAGGGATCAACGATGGAGATAAAATGGCAAGCTACGAAACAGTAACAATTTCAGGTAAGGAATACGGTGAAGAAGATATATTGCGAGAGCAGGATGAATATATCAAATTGGAATGTGTCGATTTGTGTTTTGCTTTAAACATCCTGATCAATGATGAGTCCGCGCTGGTTAGAGCCGCAGTAGCTCGTAAAAAAGTGGGGCATGAAATGCTGGTCAATGATAGTAATTGGCGTGTTCGTGCAACAGTTGCAAAATACTGTGATGATGAAAAATTGCTGGACGCTTTAATTAATGATGAGAATGAATATGTACGCTTTATCGTGGTAAAGAGAGGGTATGCGTTGAAGCACTTTGTTAACGACCAGGATGAGGAAATTGCTTCTATAGCAAGGCATAGTCTGCAGAATCAGCAAACAGTATAGCTTAATGCATTGGATTGATGGTGGTTGTTAAGCATAAATTAAGCTTGTTAGGTTTTTTTAATGCGGTGATATTTGTTATTTTGATTTGACAAATCTTCGAGCGAAATCCTTAGCGGAAATGTCGAGGTTAATATATTGATTGAACAGGTTATTAACATCAACCGGATTTAAATAAGCGTAGATACCATAACCTTTGGTGGCAAGAAACGCTTCGCTTAATTGACTTATAAACTCTTGCCGCATGGAGTCTTTGTTTTCAATGGATTTATTGCTATTCATTTTTATCTTCCTATTACAAATTTGCGAGAAGTGAAAGTTTTAAGCGTTTAAAATCAAAATCTGAAAGCAGCCTATCGCAGCATGCTGATTATTTCAATGCCTTCCAGTCATAGAAACAGGATAAAGTGCATGTCAAGATGATAAACAATCTTTAAGCTTTAATTATCCTTAAAAAGCACAAGGCTAACAATACGAATAATTACTTAATTTAATGCTTGACGATTAAAAAAAGATCGGTAGAATATGCCCTTCTTTCGGCGGCAGGTTGTCCGGAAGGGGGCAGGGACAGAAAAAAAGTTGACACTGAGGTTGACAAGCAGAGCGGATCGGGTATAATGGTCGGCTCTTCGGGGTTGAAGCGATTGGCTCCGGTTTTTTCGGGATGAAAAATAAAAGCAACAAGGGGTTGACAACGGGTTTTGACTCTGTATAATAGTCGGACTCAGCGGGGCTTTAAGCTCCACGCTCTTTAAAAGTCAGATCAAAATAATTTGTGTGGGTGCTTGTGATGATTATTTTAGTTGTAATGAAATAATCGAGCAAGAACAAACACGTCGATTCAACATTTACGTTAAGTTTTTGGTCGAGCCAAGATTGGTCACTCATCTTCCTGAGTGGCAAAAACAGATTGAACTGAAGAGTTTGATCATGGCTCAGATTGAACGCTGGCGGTATGCTTAACACATGCAAGTCGAACGGTAACAGGCCTTCGGGCGCTGACGAGTGGCGGACGGGTGAGTAACGCGTAGGAATCTGCCTCATAGCGGGGGACAACTTGGGGAAACTCAAGCTAATACCGCATACGCCCTACGGGGGAAAGCGGGGGACCTTCGGGCCTCGCGCTATGAGATGAGCCTGCGTTAGATTAGCTAGTTGGTG
>NZ_JQKS01000057.1:0-13985 GCF_000746145.1 Methylobacter sp. BBA5.1 | reverse complement strand
GGTGTCGCCGGCGAAATCCATGTGGCCGGCGACGGGCTGGCGAGAGGCTATCTGAACCGTCCCGAGCTGACCGCCGAACGCTTTATCGCCGATCCGTTCAGCAACGATCCCGAAGCCCGGCTGTACAAGACCGGCGACCTGGGCCGCTGGCGGGAAGACGGCAGCATCGAATTCCTCGGCCGCAATGATTTTCAGGTCAAGGTGCGCGGCTTCCGCATCGAGCTGGGCGAGATCGAGGCGCAGCTGGCCGCTTGTGCTGGTGTGCTCGAGGCCGTCGTCATTGCCCGTGAAGACTATCCCGGCGACAAGCGCCTGGTGGCCTACCTGACGGCTTCCGCCGAGCTCAACATTGATGAACTGCGCGCCCAGCTCAAGGCCGTGCTGCCCGAGTACATGGTGCCCAGCGCCTTTATGATCCTGGACGCGCTGCCGCTGACCCCGAACGGCAAACTGGACCGCAAAGCGCTGCCGGCGCCGGATGCAGGGGCGCTGCAATCGCGGCAGTACGAAGCGCCGCAAAGCGAGACCGAACAGGCTCTGGCCGCCCTCTGGGCCGAGCTGCTCAAGGTCGACCGGGTCGGCCGCCACGATAATTTCTTCGAACTGGGCGGGCATTCGCTGCTGGCGGTGACCTTAATCGCACGCATGCGCCAGGCCGGGCTGAATGTCGACGTGCGGACATTGTTCGCCGCACCGACGCTGGCCGGGTTGGCGGCGCTGGCCGATAGCGGCAGCCACGCCGAGCAACTGGTCATCCCGGCCAACCGCATTCCGGCCGATGCGACGGCCATTACTCCGGACCTGCTGCCGCTGGTGGCCCTGTCGCAGTCCGATATCGACCGCATCACGGCCGCCGTGCCGGGCGGGGCGGCCAACGTGCAGGATATCTATCCGCTGGCGCCGCTGCAGGAAGGCATCCTGTTCCACCATTTGATGGAGTCCGAAGGCGATGCCTACCTGCTGCCGGCTCTGATGGCGTTCGACACGCGCGAACGCCTCGACAGTTTCCTGAGCGCCCTGCAGGCGGCGGTAACACGCCACGACATCCTGCGCACGGCCGTGGCCTGGGAAGGCCTGCCGGAACCGGTGCAGGTGGTCTGGCGCGAAGCGGAACTGGCGATCGAGGAGATCGTCATCGACCCTGAAGCGGGCGATACGGCCGAACAGTTGCAGGAACGTTACGATCCGAGACATTATCGTGTCGATGTCCGAGTCGCGCCGTTGATCGGCGGCTTCACCGCCTATGATCCTCGGGAAGGGCGGTGGCTACTGTTGCTGTTGACGCACCATCTGGCCCTCGATCACACCGCGCTGGATATCCTGTTTGGCGAGGTCCGGATGCACCAGCTGGGTCAGGGAGACCAACTGCCTACGCCGCTGCCGTTCCGCAACTTCGTCGCGCAGGCTCGTCTCGGAATCAGCCGGGAAGAGCACGAGGCCTTTTTCCGCGGCATGCTGGCGGATATCGATGAGCCGACGGCACCGTTCGGTCTGCTCGATGTGCAGGGCGACGGTTCGGGGGTCGAGGAAGCGAAGCAAGACCTCGACCTCGAACTTGCCCGGCGCCTGCGGGAACAAGCGCGGACCCTGGGCATCAGCGCCGCCAGCCTGTTCCATCTGGCCTGGGCCGCGGTTCTGTCACGGACCTCCGGGCGCGATGACGTGGTGTTCGGCACGGTCCTGTTCGGGCGTATGCAGGGCGGCGAGGGTGCTGACCGGGTGCTGGGGATGTTCATCAATACGCTGCCGCTGAGAGTGCAGCTGACCCAGGGCAGTGTCCTGGAACAAATCCGTGAAGTGCAGAGCCGGCTAGCCAGCCTGCTGCGCCATGAACATGCGCCACTGAGTCTGGTGCAACGCTGCAGCGGCGTGCAGGCGCCGGCGCCGTTGTTCAGCGCACTGCTCAACTACCGGCACAGCCAGGCCGACGCCCCGGCGGACGGTGCGCCTGAATGGCAGGGCATCGAACTTCTGTCGGGTGAAGAGCGCACCAACTACCCGATCGTGTTATCCGTGGACGACCTGGGCGAAGGCTTTTCGCTGACCGCGCAAACCTTGCCGTCGGTGGCGCCGGAACGGCTGTGCGCCCTGATGTACACGGCGCTGGAAAACCTGCTCGACGCCCTGGAAAGCGCACCGGACACCGCCATGCGCCAGGTCGGCGTGCTGCCGGAGGCCGAGCGCCGTCAGGTGCTGTACGACTGGAACGCCACCCAGGCCGATTATCCTCATGCTTGCTGCATCCACGAACTGTTCGAGGCGCAAGTGCGGGATACGCCGGAAGCGGCGGCGCTGGTGTTCGATGACCAGGAACTGAGCTACGCAGAACTGAATGCCCGGGCCAACCGCCTGGCGCATTACCTGCGCAGCCTGGGCGTGAAGCCCGACGACCGAGTGGCGATCTGCCTGGAACGCGGCTTCGAGCTGGTGATCAGCCTGCTTGCCGTGCTCAAGGCGGGAGCGGCCTACGTGCCGCTGGACCCGGCGTATCCCGAGGAGCGGCTGGCCTACATGCTTGAGGACTGCGCCCCGCTGGCACTGTTGACCGATAGCAGCCTGAAAGCCCGGTTGGCCGATCGCTCAGGCGGCTTCAGGCTGATTGACCTTTTTGCCGATGCGGCGCAGTGGGCTCATCAGCCCTCCGATAATCCGGACCTGGCGGCAGTCGGCCTGACCCCGGCGCATCTGGCCTATGTCATCTACACCTCCGGCTCCACCGGCCAGCCCAAGGGCGTCATGGTGCCGCACGCCGGCGTGATGAACCTGGTCAGCTGGCACAACCGGCAGTTCCAGGTGAGCGCCGCCGACCGGGCCACGCAGCTGGCGGGCCTGGCTTTCGACGCCAGCGCCTGGGAAACCTGGCCGTACCTGCTGGCCGGCGCCAGCCTGCACCTGGTCCGGCCCGAACTGCTGGGCCAGCCGGAGGCGCTGTGGCAACGGCTGGCCGACGATCGCATCACGGTGGCGTTCATGCCGACGCCGCTGGCGGAACTGATGCTGACGACCCCCCGGCCCGAACAGTTGGCCCTGCGCTGCCTGCTGGCCGGCGGCGACCGGCTGCACGGCTATCCGCCGGCCGGATTGTCGTTCGAATTGGTCAACAACTACGGCCCTACCGAGAACAGCGTGGTTTCGACCTCCTGCCCGGTGCCGGCCGGAAATGAGGGCCTGCCGCCGATCGGCAAGCCCATCGCCAACACCCACGTCTACCTGCTGGACTCTCATCTTGAACCCGTTCCGGTCGGCGTCATGGGCGAGCTGTATGTGGGCGGCGCCGGGCTGGCGAGAGGCTATCTGAACCGGCCCGAGCTGACCGCCGAACGCTTTATCGCCGATCCATTCAACAACGATCCCGAAGCCCGGCTGTACAAGACCGGCGACCTGGGCCGCTGGCGGGAAGACGGCAGCATCGAATTCCTGGGCCGCAACGATTTCCAAGTCAAGGTGCGCGGCTTCCGCATCGAACTGGGCGAGATCGAGGCTCGGCTGGCCGAACATCCGCAGGTCCGGGAAACGGCCGTGCTGGCCCGCGAGGACGGGCCAGGCGGCAAGCGGCTGGTGGCCTACTACACCGGCGATGCCGACGTGACCGTGGACAGTCTGCGCGCGCATCTGGCCGAGACGCTGCCCGAGTACATGGTGCCTGTCGCCTTCGTGCATCTGGAGGCGCTGCCGCTGACCGCCAACGGCAAGCTGGACCGCAAGGCGTTATGCGCGACGGACTTCATGCCGAATGCCTATCCGGACTTTGTGCCGCCGCGATCAACCGATGAAGCGAAAATTGCCGCGGTTTGGCGCCGGTTATTCCAGGTCGACTCTGTCAGCGTGACGGCTAATTTCTTCGAGATGGGCGGACACTCTTTATCGGCGGTTCAATTGTTGAGCCTGTTGAAGCAGGAAGGTATCGAGATCTCCATAGCGTTGTTATTTGAAAAGCCGACTATCGAATCGCTGGCCTGGGCGATTCGTGAAGACACCCGGATAACGGAAGCACACGCAATACCGCTGAGGAAAACCGGCAATCAGCCCCCGCTGTTTTTGGTTCACGAGGTCACGGGCGAAATGCTCTATGGTCCTAATCTCGTGCAATATATCGATAGTGACATACCGGTTTACGGTTTGGCGGGACAACCGCTAAGCGAAGTGCCTTACCGCAGCATGCAAGCAATGGCCTCCAGATTAGTGCGGATGATACGTGCGGTACAGCCGCATGGGCCTTACCGCCTCGCCGGCTGGTCGCTCGGCGGGACGATTGCTTATGAAGTCGCCGCGCAACTGATTGGCGAGGATGAGACGGTAGAGTTTCTGGGGTTGCTGGATTCATACTATAACTGCGCGAATGCAAAAGACATCGTGACGAACGTCGATGACACGGCCTTATTGCTGGATTTCATGTTGGCAGAAGATATGCCTCCGGCGATGGCCGATGAAATAACATCGGCAGCTTCTTCAATGGACTTTGCGGAATTGGCGAGCAAATTCCAGGCCTTGTCTATGCTGCCGGCTCATCTGACTGTCGATGAATTTCGGAAGTTTTTGCTTCGCTGGCACAGCCATAGAATAGCCGATGCGCAATACTGCGCCCGCAAGTTGCCGATCCCGATCCATTTATATGCCACCAGCGAACATGCCGGAGAAAGTCTCTTCCGGAATTGGGACTCGGTATTGCCGGAACAGCAAATACGGCTGATACCGGTGACGGGCTCGCATCAAACCATGATGGAACTTCCTCATATTGAATCGCTGGGGGCGGCGCTCTCCGCTTCAATCCGGGAGGCAAGCGCCGCAGAGCCGACTGATTGCGACGTCGACTATGATCCGCTAGTGGCGCTTCAGTCCGGCAGTTTCGCCAGCACGCCTTTGTTCTGCGTGCCGGGTGCGGGGGGCAGTGTGAGCGCGTTCACCGACTTGACCTTGGCGCTGGGATCTTTAAGGCCGGTTTATGGATTCCAGCCGCGCGGACTGGACGGCGAAACTGTGCCGCATGCGACCGTACCCGCCGCTGCCAAAGCCTACCTGCGGGCGATCCAGTCGTTATATCCGGAAGGGCCGTTGCATCTGATCGGCCATTCCTTTGGCGGATGGGTCGTTTTCGAAATGGCGCTGCAACTGGCCGGGAGCGGGCGTCGTGTAGCCTCTCTGACCCTGGTCGATACTGAAGCTCCGCATGAGTCGGACAGCATGATGCGGGAATATACGGAATCCGAAGTGCTGATGAAATTGGTCGAGATCTATGAGCAATCGAGCGGTGCTTCTCTGGAAATACAATCGGCCGATCTGGACGGGCTTGAAGGCGATGCGCAGCTGAAACTGCTGCATCAACGGCTGGTAGGCGTCGGACTGATGCCTAAACAATCCCAACCCGAAATGCTGCTCGGCACATTCCGTACATTCGGCACGGCATTAAGAACCCGCTATTGTCCGGAACATCACTATGCCGGACCACTGCGGCTGGTGTTGGCCAACACTGATCACTCTGACCAGGAAGCCGTTGTCGCAAAATGGCGGTATTGGGTTAACGACCTCAACTATTGGCAAAGCGAAGGGAATCATATGACTGTTATCAAGCAGCCTTATGTCAATGCCCTGGTGGATTGGCTGGAATTGGGGAAGCATAAATGATTGAGGCGCCGAGCCGGATATCTCCGCCCGCAGCGAACCGGCTTGGCCGCTCAAACACGCTTTATGTCGGGCCGGGTTCGGGCAAAGGACACTATTTATTTCGGTTTTTTAACCCTAAATTAACAAATCACATCCTATGAACACGGCAAAAGAATTGGAAAAAGAGACCTATCAAAGTACAAGTTTGACGGTATTGGGGAGGCCATTCTATCTGCTCTGGTGCGGCGAGACTGTCGCGTTGATCGGTACCTCGCTGATGGAGTTCGCATTAGGCGTATGGGTATATCAAAAAACCGGCTCGGCCCTGGATTTTTCCGGCGTGTTGGTGGCGGCTATTTTACCGGCCGTGCTTGTCATGCCGATTGCCGGCACCATCGCTGACCGCTTCGATCGGCGCTATGTGATGGTTGTGGCCGATCTGACTGCTGTCGTTTTATTACTGACGCTGGCATGGTTTCTTTGGCGTAATAGCCTTGAGGTCGAGCATCTTTATGCCTTTAATATCGCGGTGTCACTGATCGGGGCATTCAGGACGCCCGCCTATACGGCTTCTGTCAGCAAGCTTCTACCCAAGGAAAAATATACGCAGGCCAGCGGCTTGATGGGAGTGAGCACCAATATGTTAACTATGTTTGCGCCGTTGGTCGCGGGCAGCCTGATGGCTCAGATAGGGCTGCAGGGCATTGTCTTGATCGACATCATTGCATTTACTACGGGCTCTATATTGATTTTAAACGCTTTTTTTTACGCCAGTAGAGTCAGCCGCAACATCAACAACATCAGGACCGACCATACCGGAACGACAAGCGGCAGCGTCACCCTGGCGCTGGCGTATTTCAAGAAAGAGCCAATGATGCGATGGTTGCTGGTATACACCGTTCTTCAGCAAGGTCTGGTGACTCTCGCGTCGACGATGATCATGCCTCTGGTGCTTTCCCATTACTCCGAAGACGACTTGGGCATCATTCTCACGGTCGGCGGCGTGGGAGGCTTGATTGGCTCAATCATACTGGCGGCGATGGGAGAACTTAAGCGCTTGATGCTTTGGGCCCTGGCGGCTGATGTGGTACTGGCTATTTGCATATTGCTGGTTGGCGTCAATACCTCATTCAAACTTTACTGTGCGTCGGTGTTTACCGCCTTATTGGTGGCAGGCTTCGCTCAAGGCTGCAATCACTCGCTGTGGATGAGAAAAATTCCGAATGAGTATCAGGGCAGAATCTTTTCGATTATCAATGTCGCCGCTTTGCTGACTATAAGCATTGTCACCATGGCGGGTGGGTTTTCCGCCGAACAGATTCTTGAACCCGCTCTTTCTGAAGGCGGTGTGCTGGAACAGACGTTGGGCCCTTGGATTGGCACAGGAAAAGGGCGTGGCATTGGACTGATGTTCGTTATCAGCGGCTTTATAGGGGTACTTATTTCACTGGTCGGATTTTTAACAAGACTGCGCCGGTTGGATTTGGTCGTGCCGGATGCGCCTGGCGCAAATGAGCGCTAAACGCTTGAAAAAAATCATTAATGTCGGGGCTTCTCGGCAGAAAATGCAATCAAAAACTAAATTAAGGAGAAACAGCATGCCATACGATCATCTTAAACTCCTGGAGTCAAATGCGAGAACTTACGCCAGATTCTTTAACAGAGTATTTTCAACGGGTCATGGGATTCGTGTTCGGGATTCCCAGGGAAACGAGTACATAGATTGTCTGGCTGTTGCCGGGGCTTTGCCGCTGGGACATAATCATCCTGAAATTAAACAGGCGGTTGTTGAGTATATTTCATCGGATGGCATTCAACAGGCACTTGATTTTTCCACCCCGGCCAAGATTCAATTTGTCAATGATCTATTCTCGCGGCTGCCGCCGAAGTTGCGCGACGAAGGACGGATACAGTTCTGTGGGCCGACCGGATCTGACGCGGTCGAGGCCGCACTCAAACTGGCGAAATTTTATACTAAACGACAGGGTGTCATAGCGTTTCACGGCAGCTATCATGGCATGACTTCAGGTGCTCTCGGCCTCATGGGTAATTTACACCCTAAAACCGGTGTGGGCCTGACCACGGGCGATGTGCAATTCGCACCTTTCCCTTACCGCTTCCGGTGCCCATTCGGAACCAATGGCACTCAAACCGACCAACTGTCGATCAATTACCTGCGCACGCTTTTATCGGATCCTGAAAGCGGGGTGCCGAAGCCGGCCGCCATCATCGTCGAAGTTGTGCAGGGTGAGGGCGGCGCGATACCCGCTTCCATTTACTGGTTGCAAGCACTGAGAAAATTGACGCTTGAATTCGATGTGCCTCTGATCATCGACGAGGTTCAGACAGGACTTGGACGGACCGGCACCCTATTTGCCATTGAGCGCGCCGGTATAACGCCGGATATACTTGTTTTATCCAAGGCCATCGGCGGCGGTTACCCGCTGTCAGTCGTGGTGTACGATAAACGACTGGATGTCTGGACGCCCGGCATGCATGCGGGCACGTTCAGAGGTAACCAGTTGGCAATGGTCGCCGGAAGTACCGCGATGCGAGTGATCGATAGAGATGGACTTGTTGACAATGCTAATAAGATTGGCGATATTTTGAAAAAAGGCCTGATCGAAATCGCGCAGCACTATCCGGTTCTGGGCGATGTGCGCGGGCTTGGGTTGATGATCGGCATTGAAGTTGTGAGACCGGGCGCCGACGACCGTCCGGGGGATCCCGACGGGGAACTCGCCAGGGTGATAAAGCGTAATTGTTTTAATAACGGGCTGATCATTGAAACCGGGGGGCGCAATGGTTGTGTGCTTCGTTTTCTGCCGCCTCTCATCGCGACCGAGGCCGACGCCGGTGAAATACTGGATCGTTTTGAGCAGGCAGTTGAGAGCGCGGAGGTAGGGGTACTCCATGCTGGGTAAACATCCTGAACGTGCTAAGTCTCTCCAAGAGACGCAAACTGAACCATTGAAAAAACAGCACTTGGCTATCGATGCATTGGAAGGGGTTTTTGAGAAACCAATGATAGATGTAAAGACTCTCACGAAAGCCTATAATCTTGGATCAATGAAAGTTCCAGTATTGAAGGGGATCGACCTGTCTGTCAAAGTGGGGGAGTTTGTATCGATCATGGGGCCATCGGGCTCGGGCAAATCGACTTTGCTTAATGTGCTGGGAATTCTGGATCGTTACGACGACGGCGAGTACATTTTGAACGGGACTTTGATAAAGCCGCTTTCTGAAACGGAGGCTGCCCGGCATCGCAATCAATTAATCGGCTTCGTATTCCAGTCGTTCAATCTGTTGCCTTTCAAGAGTGCTCTCGAAAACGTGGCCATGCCGCTTTATTACCGAAAGGTTCCTCGCAAGCAACGAGAGGCGAGGGCGCGGAAGCTGTTAGAGCGTATGGGGATGGACCATCGCATGGATCACATGCCTTCGGAGTTGTCTGGCGGGCAGCGGCAGCGGGTAGCCATCGCACGCGCATTGGTTACCGATCCGCCTCTGATTCTAGCGGACGAACCAACCGGCAATCTAGACACTAAAACTTCAGAGGAAGTGATGGAATTGTTCACCGAAATAAACCATGAAGGCAAGACCCTTGTCGTCATCACGCATGATGAAGAAATCGCTGCACGAACTCGTCGCGTTATCCATTTGCAGGATGGGCAAATCAGAAACTTCTAACCACGGGCCATACAACTCATGTTTGATATTGAACGCTGGACCGAGCTAGGCCAATCCCTTAGCAAGCACAAATTGCGCACAGGCTTGACTGCTTTTGGAGTCAGCTGGGGCATTTTTATGCTGGTTCTACTGTTAGGAATGGGGAAAGGGCTGGAGCGCGGCACAATGGCGCTATTCCAGGACACGGCGTTAAATAGCGTATGGATCAATGGCGGTAAAACCTCCCTGTCATATAAAGGTTTAACCCCGGGCCGTACAGTGAGCCTGGAGATTGATGACGTTGTCTGGCTCGGAAACTTACCAGGGGTGGAGTTCGTCGGACCTACCAAATTATTGGATAAAGGCTATGTTATGAGATATGGAAAAAATACCGGTGCATTCCAAATAAATGGCATTAGCGCCGTCAATGCCGACATTCAAAAATTATCTTTGCTGAGCGGTCGGCAGATTAATCAATTGGATGAGCGTGAATCACGTAAAGTCGCCATAATCGGCGCCAGGGTTAATGATGTGCTGATGAAAAACCAACTCAATCCGGTAGGAAAAACGATTTTCGTGGGCGAAACACCGTTCACTGTTATTGGGGTCTACAATAAAGCGTTGGGGGAACAGTCGCCCAATCGCGTCTATATTCCATACGCCACGTTGAGACAAGTGTTTGACCCTGCACCGACAGTCAATATGATTGCCTTGACTGTATCATCGGGTTATAGGTGGACGGATATCAAGCCGGACGCCATTCGACTTTTATCCCGACGGCATCGTTTTGACCCAAATGATTCCTCCGCACTGGAAATCTACGATATCAGTGATGAAGTAAAAAAAGTGGAGTCGCTAATGAGCGGTATCAGGCTATTCATGATTATTGTTGGAACCGGTACATTGATGGCGGGCTGCGTCGGGGTCAGCAATACGATGCTGGTTACGGTCAAGGAGCGCACGCGTGAATTCGGTATTCGCAAAGCCATCGGCGCTTCCTCGGCCGACATACTTTTCATGGTATTGCACGAGACACTGGTTATCACTCTAGCCGCAGGCTATGTGGGATTAGTTGCCGGGGTAGGGCTTATCGAGTTGATTAGCCGGGCCGGCATCGAATCAGATTACTTTCGCGATCCTCAAGTCGATCTCTCCGTCGCGGTCTCGGCACTTGGGGTTTTAGTGCTTGCAGGCCTTATCGCAGGCTATCTGCCGGCTCGTCAGGCGGTTCGTGTATCGCCTATTGAGGCGCTCAGACATGAATAATTTTCGTCGAATTGCGGTTCGTACCGGTTGGATTTTGGTGGTCTTTGCCATCGTGTTTGGCAGTGGTTTCTGGCTGTTTTTTTCAGCCGGCGCTAGCGTGCCTTCCGTGCGGACAGAAAAACCATCTCGCATGACCATTGAACAATATACCATCGCCACCGGGCAGATTGTTCCCAATCGGCGAGTCAAGATCAAATCTCAAGCAAACGGTGTGCTCGAAGAAGTTCTTGTTAAGCAAGGGCAATGGGTGAAGCGTGGGGATTTGCTTGCCCGCATACGACTGCGTGCTGACCCGGTGGAAGTCAGCGCGGTTCAGTCGCAAATCAAAAAAGCCCGACTTGAGCACCAGCGGGCGGCTGCCGAACTGGAACGGCGCAGTCATCTTCACGACCAAAATCTGATTTCCGACGCGGCGTATCAGGACGACAAGTTGAAATACGATGTCACCAAGGCGACCTTGGAACAGGCCGAACGCGAATTGGAGCTGCGCCTCAAAGGCGCTTCACATCAATTCAAAACCACCTCGACCCTGATTACCGCGACCATGGACGGCATGGTGCTGGATCAGCCAGTGGAAATTGGTGATTTCATCATTAAAGCCAATGATCTATCCGAAGGCACGACGGTTTTTTCCATTGCCGACATGCATAGTTTGATTTTCAAGGGCGAAGTGGAAGAGGCGGACACCGGGCGTCTGCAAGAGGGCATGCCCATTACCCTGAGTGTCGGCGCGCTTCCGGATGAACATTTTGATGCCACACTGGATTTTATAGCGGCAGAAGCCAGAAAAACCGATCAAGGTCGGAAAGTATTTGAAATCCGCGCAGCCATTCGGCCCAAACTGGGCGTGTTTCTCAGGGCCGGCTATAGCGCTACAGCTAAAATCGTATTTTCCCGGCATGAACAAGTCATGACAATTCCCGAGGGAAGCCTGATATTTCGTGGGGATGAGCCCTATGCCAAAGTCGAGTTACCGACTGGCGAGATCGTCGAGAAGAAGCTTGTCACCGGTCTCTCCAACGGGCTTAATATTGAGGTGATTTCAGGTCTTGAAGAGCAAGACAGCGTCGTGTCATCACGAGCGGTGGAAAAGTCGTTATGATGCCGTAGAAGATAGATTCTCGCTTAATGCCGCCCATTTTTCGCTTTGGAGGCTCGGTTTTGCTGGAATGGACTTCTTGTTTGATATTGGCTGCCGAGTCGCTGTCCAGTGATCTGCTGGATATATGTTACAAGACAACAGAGGAAGAATAACAACTGATGAAGGGAAAGTTATGATACCGCAAAAGAGTGTTTCTCGCTTAATGTCGTCCATTTTTCGCTTTGGAGGCTTGGTTTTGCTGATTTTGCTGGAAGGGACTTCAGGTCCGGTACTGGCGGCCGAGCCGCTGTCCAGTAATCTGCTGGATATCTATCGCAAGGCAATAGAGGAAGACCCGCAATTGATGAAAGGAAAGGCAACCCGCGAAGTTAATGAAGAACTGCAAAATCAGGCAATGGCCCAGGCCTGGCTGCCTAAAGTAGATCTTTCCGCCAATATCACCGGCAATCTTCAGAACATCAACTTAAAGGATCCGCAGGCAATCGGCGTCGGCGGACAGGATGAGTTTATCAGCGATGGTTACGACATCACTCTTACTCAGCCGGTGTTTCACTATGACAGGCTGATAGCCCTGGATCAGGCTGGTCAACGAGTGGAACAGTCCGAAATGGAGTTGAATGCTATCCATCAGGATTTGGTTTTACGAGTAGCAGAGCGATATTTCGGCTTATTGAGCGCGCTGGACAACCTGCGGTATTCCCAGGCTCAGAAGGACAGTCTGGCCCGGCAGCGCGAACAGATGCAGCAGCGTTTCAAGTATGGCGAAATTGCCATCATCGATGTGTCAGAAGCCGAAGCGGGTTATGATCGTGCCGTCGCCGATGAAATCGAAGCTCAACAACAGCTGAATGACGCCCAAGCGGCATTAAGGGAGATTACCGGCGAATACTATGACCGTCTCTCAGCGCTTGCTCAGGATATTCCTTTGATCAAACCAGAGCCTTTGAATGAAAAGAACTGGACTGATCAGGCGTTGGTACAGAATCCACGCATTATAGCGGCCAGCATAGCCTCTAGAATCGCCAGTAATGAGATTAATCGGCTTGACTCGGAGCATCTGCCCAGTCTCGATCTCAAGGCAAACAATGGCTGGATGGAAACCGGCGGTCAGTTTGGCAACGCCGATATCTTTTATAACAGCATCGGGTTGGAGATGAATATGTCGTTATACGAAGGCGGCCAGGTTACTTCCCGATCACGGGAGGCGGTGCACCGGCATGAAGAGGCCTTGGCGACACTGAAGCAAGAACAGCGCAGCGCGGAAAGGCAATCCCGCGACGCCTTTTATGGTGTAGTAACCGGTGTCAGTCGTGTGCAGGCATTACGGAAAACGCTTAAGTCGCAAGAATTGTCGTTGAAAGAGATTGAGTCCGGTATTCAAGTCGGGAGTCGCACTGCCCTTGATCTTGTTGTGGCGACGCGCGATTGGTACCGGGCTCAGCGGGACTACGCCAAAGCCAGATATGACTATTTGCTGAACACCCTGCGACTCAAGCGCTCCGCTGGTATTCTCGAGTATGATGATTTGGCGAAGATCAACACATTCATGACTGGCTCTGCCTCGGCAGTTCAGCCTTGACCATTGTTGAGTTAGTTTCTTTTTTCAAGCATGGTTCAGCTAGAGTAGTTATCTTATGACTGGAAACATCACCTGAATCTTTGTCGTAATTGAGTTTAGCCGCTTTGCATAACAAAGAGCCCGTATGCTGGCAATAAAGGAATGCAGCCGGTGCAGCATCCCGACACCAGCCTTGGCCTCATGTCTGCGTAAGCTTCTTTCTGAATAACTGACATTACGCACGGACAAATGGTTATGCCGTCCGCCGCGCCGGGCAGGGACATTGTTCACTCTGGCCTTTCAAAGCCGTCCGTTCAGAATTGGGCATTGAAAAATGACCTGATTTTCAATACGGGTTACCGTAATGCTAGGAGCGATGCCTTTATGCCCTTTAGGGTATACACATCGCGACTAGCCGGATGTTATTTTTAGCCGAATTCTCAGGTGCCTGAATCAATTGTCTTCGTAACATTCAGTTACTTTAATTAGTGTTTGAATGAAAATTAATTAATCTCATATTCATCAATAGGTTATAATGATTTTCCAACACGAAGATGTGTTGCCCTGACCCCGGTTTTGTCTTATTTCCAGCGAAAATCGGCCCGTAACCGCCTAAAAGCCAAAATCTTCATCCCTCGAATTCGCATGCGCACCGTCATTCAGCCTCAACTCAAATTCGGTGAAACCGATATTGCCGCCATTGTCATTGATCCTAAATCACGTGATGACATTCCCCAACTACTGCGTGGACTGCAATACATTTATACCGAGGTCAGCTTGCGTCAGCGG
>NZ_JQKS01000056.1:0-14493 GCF_000746145.1 Methylobacter sp. BBA5.1 | reverse complement strand
TCGCTTGATCCGTTGAATAGAAATCGGTGCGCGCCGCCCGTCCCCCACGACGGCGGCTGGCGCGGGCGTTCCGGCGGCGCCGGACGCCGAGCGTTATTTAGGCCGGGTCCGGTATTGATGCACGGCCGCGGCAATCGCGGCGATCACGCCGGCGTCCACGCCCTTCCCGCCGGTCGGCGGCCGGCCCGCGGCCGTGGCCGGCGGCGCGTCCGGGAAATAGCGCTGCACCAGCGCCGACATCAGGTTGATGGCCAGCACCAGCATGGCCAGAAACAGGAAGACGAGGCCCATGCCGACCATCATTAGCTCTATCCCGCTTGTCATCAGTTCTGTCATATTGTGAACCTAAGCTGTATGAAATTATCCGCTCATTATCCATAAAACTCATACGCTAAACAAACTAAGATAACTAAACTGATGTATATTTTCTTCTCCCATCAGCAATACCTTATAACAATCATCAATCATACTTTTCCAAAAAAGCGAATTTTCGTGTAAAGTAACGCTCTCTAGGCTGGCGGTTTTATTTCCTTGTAAAACCTGCCCCAGGTTCGCATTAGTATTTTATTAGAGTCAGTAAAGCATGTTATCACTAGCTAGTATTGGAACCGCTGCCCTGTTTATGATCGCGCTCGGCGTGGTTCTGGCAGTTATTCTGGCTATCGCGAGTAAGAAGTTATTTGTTTATGAAGACCCCCGAATCGATGCCGTGGATGAGATGCTGCCGCAAGCTCAGTGCGGTGCTTGCGGCGTTCCCGGCTGCCGTCCTTTCGCCGAGGCGGTGGTCGCCGGCATCCGAAGCCCCTCCGGCTGTACCGTAAATTCCCCTGAAGCCAACCAATTGATCGCCGATTACATGGGCGTCGACGTAGGCAGCCAGGAAAAGGTCGTCGCCCGCCTGGCTTGCGCCGGCGGCACGCATGTCGCTTATAAGCGCGCCGAATACCAGGGCCTGAAATCCTGCCAGGCGGCATCAGTGATCGCCGGCGGCGGCAAAGGCTGCAACTGGGGCTGCCTGGGCCTGGGCGATTGCGCCGAGGTCTGCGATTTCGACGCCATTTTTATGGATGAGCATGGCCTGCCTATCGTCATTGAAGACAAATGCACGGCCTGTAATGACTGCGTCGTTGTCTGTCCCAAGGATTTATTTTCCCTGCAACCGGTCAGCCATCAATTGTTTGTCGCCTGCAAAAGCCTTGATGAAGGCGACGAAGCGCAGCACGAATGCGAAGTCGCCTGTACCGCCTGCGGAAAATGCGTGGTTGACGCGCCTACGGGCCTGATCGAGATCAAAAATAATCTGGCCGTTATTGATTACTCGAAGTATGAGGATTTCGCAGTCGACCGGACGCCCATAGAACGCTGCCCGACCGGCGCCATCGTCTGGATAGACAGCAAATTGGGCACGACCCGCTCCAGCCACGGCAAGGAATCGAAAAAGATTCTGCGCACGGAATCACTGCCCTTGGGCTAACCGACTTTTTTTCACACTAATCTATATATACAGAGCGTCTGAACCGGACAAGCCGGTCATTGCACGCTTTTACTAAGGAAACCTGAAATGGCTTTTTTCGGCAAAAAAGAAACCAAAACGTTTAGATATCCTGGCATACGCATGGCCATGGACGGCAGCGCGGCCGTCATCATGGTCGAGCGCGAATCCAGCGATGCTGCCGGCGCTTACCCGATCACCCCTTCGACCGACATGGGCGAAGGCTGGGCCGTGGAAATGGCCAATGGCTATCTGAACATCTCCGACAGACCGCTGATTTTTGTCGAGCCTGAAGGCGAGCATGCCGCGGCCGGCGTTACCGCCGGCATGTCGATGTCCGGCCTCAGGGCCACCAACTTCACCTCATCCCAGGGCGCCGCCTACATGCATGAATCCTTGTATGCGGCGGTGGGCAAACGGCTGCCTTATGTCCTGAACATGGCCTGCCGCGCGATCACGAAATCGTCGCTGAACGTGCACTGCGGCCATGACGACTATCACTGTATCGACGATACCGGCTTTATCCAGATGTTCGCCAAGGACAACCAGGAAGCGGCCGATCTGAACATCATCGGCCGGAAAATCGCCGAGATGGCGCTGAACCCCATCGTCGTGGCGCAGGACGGCTTTCTGACCACGCACCTGATCGAAGCGCTGAACGTACCGGAAAGAGCGCTGATCGAGGAGTACCTGGGCCGCCCGGACGACATCATCAACACGCCGACGCCGGCGCAGCGCATTTTGTACGGCCCGACCCGACGACGCATCCCGGAGCTCTGGACGGTCGACAAACCGATGATGTCGGGCGTGGTGCAGAACCAGGACAGCTACATGCAGGCTGTGGCCGGCCAGCGCCCCTACTTCTTCGACCACGTCAGCGTCTTCGCCGACCAGTGCATGGACGAATGGTACGAATTGACCGGCCGGCGCTACCACCGTATCGGCCAATACCGCTGCGACGACGCCGATTACCTGATCATCGCGCAGGGCAGCGTCATTCATACCGCCGAAGTCACGGCCGATTACCTGCGCGAGACTCGCGGCCTTAAAGTCGGCGTCGTCAACATGACCTTATTCCGTCCGTTCCCGGGCGATCTGATCTCGCACGTCGTCAAGGGCCGCAAAGGCATCACGGTCATGGAAAGAACCGACCAGCCGATGGCCGAGGACCTGCCAATCATACGAGAAATCCGCACGGCGATGACCAAGGCCGTGGAAAACGGCCGCTCCGGCAAGCAACCTTTCCCCGGTTACGCCGCTTATAAAAAAGATACCGACTCGTCGCCGCTGTTCTCGGCTTCGTTCGGCCTGGGCAGCCGCGATCTGCAGCCGGAAGGCATTATCGCGGCCGTCGAAAACATGCTGCCGGACGGCAAGCAGAAGAAATTCTTTTACCTGGGCATCCAGTTCGTGCGCGACCGGGCTTATTCGCCCAAACAGGAAATCCAGCAGCAGGCCGTCGTCGACGCCTATCCGCACATCCGCGAGCTGGCGCTGACCGGCTCCGAAAACCCGAACCTGATGCCGAAAGGCGCCATCACCGTGCGCATGCACTCGGTCGGCGGCTGGGGCGCGATCACGACCGGCAAAAACCTGGCCATGACCTTGTTCGACCTGCTCGACTACGAGATCAAGGCCAACCCCAAATACGGCTCCGAGAAAAAAGGCCAGCCGACCACGTACTATCTGTCGGCCGCGCCGGAAAAAATCCGTCTGGCCTGCGAATACGCGTTCGTGGACGTGGTCATCTCCCCCGATCCGAACGTCTTCACGCACTCGAATCCGCTGGCCGGCCTGAAGGAAAACGGCGTCTTTATCATCCAGAGCAGCCTGTCCTCGCCTGAAGAGGTCTGGCGTTCGTTCCCGAAAGCCTCGCAGCAATATATCGTCGACAAGAAAATCAAGGTCGCCTATATAGACGGCTTCAAGATCGCGCGCGAGGAAGCCAAGGACCCCGACCTGCAGTTCCGCATGCAGGGCATCGCCTTCCAGGGCGCCTTCTTCGAGGCGGCGCCGCTGGCGGCCAATCTGAACAAAAGCAAGGACGAGATCCTGCAGGCGATCTACGACACCCTCAACGCCAAATTCGGCAGCAAGGGCAAACAGGTGGTCGAGGACAACTTCAGGACCGTCAAACGCGGCTTCCTGGAAACCCATGAACTCGACGTCAGCGCCATGACCGTCGGCGATGTCGCGCCCTGGGCCGAGAAAAAAGAAGCCACGGCGCCGCTGACGCTGCTGCGCAAGCCGGCCAACGACGATGCCATCTCCGATATCCACCGCTTCTTCGAGCAGACCGGCAGCAACTACATCAACGGCCGCGGCAGCGAAAACCTGGCCGATCCGTTCATGGCGCTGAGCATCGTGCCGGCGGCGACCGGCATTTACCGCGACATGACGCAGATCCGTTTCGAGCATCCGACCTGGATTCCCGAAAATTGCACCGCCTGCGGCGACTGCTACACGGTCTGCCCCGACAGCGCCATTCCGGGACTGATCAATACGGTCGGCGAGGTCTTCGAGACCAACATCAGACGCATCGAAAAGAACGGCAAAACCACCAAGCACCTGCGCCGGGCCATCCGCACCGTGGAGAAAAAATACCATGCCCTGACCGCCACCCGCTCGGAAGGCACGGCCTTGACCCCGGTGTTCAACAAGGCCATCGGCGATACGATCGCCGAATATCCGGAAACGGAGCGCGCCGAAGTCGCGACCGAGTTCGAGTGGTTCAAGGAGGCCATGGGCTCGTTCAAGTTCGCGCTGACCAAGCCCTACCACGACGCAGTCAATAAACGCACGCCCAACAACGGCGGCCTGTTCTCGATCACCATCAACCCCATGACCTGCAAGGGCTGCATGGAATGCGTCGAGGTTTGCGACGACAACGCGCTGGCCGTGACGCCGCAGACTGTCGACAGTGTCAAGACGCTGCGCGAAGACTGGGATTACTGGATGGACCTGCCGACCTCGAATCCGAAATACAGCCGTATCGACGATATCGACGAAAAAGTCGGCGCCCTGACCAGCATGCTGCTGGACAAGAAAATCTACAGTTCCATGAACTGCGGCGACAGCGCCTGCCTCGGCTGCGGCGAAAAAACCATCATTCACCTGTTCACCAGCGCCGTGACCGCGCTCATGCAGCCGCGGGTCAAGAAACAGCTTACCAAGATCGACGAACTGATCGTCGGCATGGAGAAACATATCCGCCTGAAACTGGCGGAGTCGCTCGACGTTAATGATATCGAAGCCATCGAAGCCGCGATCGAAGCGAACAAAAACGTCGACCTGACCCTGACCAAGCTCAGCAGCGCGCTGGATGCCGGCAAGCCGTCCAAGCCGATCGACGCCGCCTGGCTGAAATGGGCCTCGCAGATTTCCGCCAAACTGAAACACCTGAAATGGCTGTATCTGGAAGGCCCGACCGGCAACGGCCGCGTGGAAATGGGCATCACCAACAGCACGGGCTGCACCTCGGTCTGGGGCTCGACCTTCCCGTTCAACCCCTACCCGTTCCCGTGGGCCAACCACCTGTTCCAGGATGCGCCGTCCCTGGCGATGGGCGTCTTCGAAGGCCACATGCTGAAAATGGCGGAAGGCTTCAAGGCCATACGTATGGCGGAACTGGAACTGGCCGGCAAGTACGACAAGGACGAGCACGACCGATTCTTCAAGTACTTCGACTGGCGCCAGTTCACCGAGCAGGAATACCTGATGTGCCCGCCCGTGGTCTGCGTCGGCGGCGACGGCGCCATGTACGACATCGGTTTCCAGAACCTGTCGCGCTGCCTGATCTCGGGCCTGCCGATCAAGGTGCTGATCCTCGATACGCAGGTTTATTCGAACACCGGCGGCCAGGCCTGCACCTCCGGCTTTACCGGCCAGATATCGGACATGGCGCCCTACGGCCAGGAAGCGAAAGGCAAGTTCGAACTGCGCAAGGAAATGAGCCTGCTCGCGATGGCGCACCGGACATCCTACGTCATGCAGGGCGCCATCTCGCATGTCAACCACTTGCTGGAAGGCTACATCGACGGCCTGAATTTCCGCGGCCCTGCCGTGTTTAACATTTATGCCGTCTGCCAGCCCGAACATGGCGTGGCCGATGACGCGGCGGAAATGCAGAGCCGGCTGGCCGTCGAGTCGCGCGCTTATCCGTTGATGACTTTCGACCCGCGCCTGGGCGATACCTGGGAGGAATGCACGTCCATTCAGGGCAACCCGGACATCGACAAGGACTGGACGACTTACACACTTAAGTATGTCGATGAATACGGCCTGGAAGAAACCATGGACGTACCCATGATGTTCGCGGACTGGGCGTTGACGGAAGGGCGCTTCCGCAAGCACTTCAAGTTCGTGCCGCCGTCCCGGTGGACCGACGACATGGTGCCGCTGATCGAGTTTATCGATCTGCCGAAAGAGGACAAAGCCGAGCATGTGCCGTTCATCCATGCCGTGCATCCGGATACGAATACCTTGGTGCGCGTGGTGGTCGATCCGGAAATCGTCCTGTCGACGATCGACCGGCGCGACTTCTGGCGCACCCTGAAAGGCATCGTCGGCGCCAACCGGCCCACCATAGACCTGAAGGCCATCGCCGATCAGGCCAAAGCGGAGATGGCCTCCAGCATCGCCGCCAACCTGGTGACTATGGCAGGCGGCGGCGATGCCGGCGCCTTGACCGGCCTGCTGGCCAAGACGGCCGCCGCGGCCGCGCCGGCACCCGTCCCTGCCGCGCCCGCGGCACCGGCCTCTGCCGCTCAGGCAACACCGGCCGCAGCGCCCGCCGCGCCGGCGCCCAAGGCCGCCGCCGGCGGGCACGAGCCGGTCTGGATCGAAACCCCCGATTGCACGACCTGCGATGAATGCGTCGATATTGCGCCGGCCATCTTCCAGTATAATGCCGACAAAAAAGCCGTTGTCGTCAATCCGACAGCCGGCACTTACGAACAGATCGTGAAAGCGGCGGAGAAATGCACGGCCGTGATCATTCATCCCGGCACGCCCTGGAACCCGGATGAGCCTAATCTCGAAAAGCTCATCAAACGGGCGGAGAAATTTCAGTAAGGCACGGGCCGGAAACGTTTGTCAGACCATTTTTCACCACGAAGAGCACGAAGGTCACGGAGCAAAGAGCACGCTTCGTGCCCTCGTGCTCTTCGTGGTTTACGGACACGCTAATTCCCTAGCGTCGTTGTGATTTTTATACCAGTCAGGACTATGAGTTTATTGAAACTGTTCGGCAGAAAAACCTTCCCCAAGGGCATACATCCTGTCGAATACAAAGAACAGACCAGCGCCAGGCCGACCCGCCGGCTGCCTTTCGCGCCGCAAATCATCGTGCCTTTGTCGCAGAATATCGGCAAGCCCCCGATCGCGATCGTGCGCAAAGGCCAGCACGTTGAGCGCGGCGAGGTGATCGCCGTCGCCGACGGGGCGCTGTCCGTGCCGCTGCACGCGCCGGTCACGGGCACCGTCAAGGACATCGAACTGATGCCGACGCCGTCCGGCAGCAAAAAAGACTGCATCATCATCGACACCCAACCCAGTTCGTCGCAGATTCCGATACAGGGCGAAGCGCGCGACATTGAAGCCATGAGCCGCGATGAACTGATCCAGGCCGTCAAGGATACCGGCATGGTGGGCCTGGGCGGGGCCAGTTTCCCGACCCATTTCAAGATGACGGTGCCGGAAGGCAAGCAAGTGCACACGGTCATCGTCAACGGCTGCGAATGCGAGCCGTTCATGACCACCGATCACCGCGTCATGCTGGAAAACGTCAACAACCTGATTCTGGGCATCCGCATCGCGATGAAATGCGTGGACGCCTCCAGGGCCATGATCGGCGTCGAGGACAACAAGCCGGACGTTCTGGCCGCAATCAAGCCGCATTTGCCCGAGGACGGCAGCATCACGATCGAAGCCGTGGAAACGAAGTACCCGCAGGGCGCCGAGAAAATGCTGGTGTATTCGCTGCTCGGTCTCGAGATTCCGGCCGGCGGCCTGCCGGCCGACATCGGCCTGGCCGTTTTCAACGTCGCGACACTGGCCGAAATCGGCCGCCTGCTGCCGCACGGCCAGGGGCTGATCGAGCGCGTCGTCACCATTACCGGCGATGATCTGGAAAAGCCCGGCAATTACCTTGTGCCGATCGGCACGCCGCTGCGTTATATCCTGCATTACGCGGGCTTCACCGGCCAACAGGCCGAGTTGATACTCGGCGGCCCCATGATGGGATCGGCCGCCGCGTCGCTGGATACGCCGGTGACCAAGGGCACCGGCGCGGTCCTGGTGCTCGACCAACGCGCCACCAAAAACGACGACATTCTGCCGTGCATCAAATGCGGCAAGTGCCTGCAAGCCTGCCCGATCAACCTGAATCCGTGCGAACTGGGCCAGCTGGCGGCCAAGCGCCGCTATGACGTCATGGAGGAACAGTATCACCTCAATGACTGTTTCGAATGCGGCTGCTGCAGTTATGTCTGCCCGTCCAATATTCCCTTAGTGCAGTACTTCAGAATCGCCAAAGTACTGAATCGTGAAAGGCGCCTGAACAATGGCTGAAAAATCCCCCAAAATCGATATCCGCACCTCGCCTTATATCCGGCGCGCGCCGACCGTCACCGAGATCATGCGCCATGTGGTCTATGCCCTGCTGCCGGTCTGCGCCTATTCGATTTACCAGTTCGGCATCAGCGCCCTGGCCTCCCTGATCACGACCACGCTGGCCTGCGTCGCGACCGAGCATTTTTTCTGCCGCATGGCCGACAAACGCTCGACCATCGGCGACTGGAGCGCCGTCATCACGGGCCTGCTGCTGGCCCTGACCCTGCCGCCGGGCTTTCCGTTGTGGATGGGCGCGGTCGGCGGCTTTGTCTCGATCGCGCTGGGCAAGGCCCTGTTCGGCGGCCTGGGCTTTAACGTCTTCAATCCGGCGCTGGTCGGACGGGCCTTCGTTCAGGCGGCATTTCCGGTCGCGATCACGACCTGGACGCCGGCGTTTGCCGTGAACCGCTTTAACGAATTCATCCCGTCCACGCTGGCCGTCCCGTTCATGTCGCCCGCGCCTACCGCTGAATGGACGCTGAAAACGGCCGTCGACGGCTTCACCGGCGCGACGCCGCTGGCGCTGATGAAATTCCAGGGCGTCATGACCGATGCCCAGGATTTGTTTCTGGGCACGGTCGCGGGCTCGGCCGGCGAGCCCTCGTCATTGCTGATCCTGCTTTGCGGCCTCTATCTGGCCTATAAAAAGATGCTCGACTGGCGCATTACCGCCGCCGTCATTTTCGGCACCGCGATCACGGCCGAAGTTTTTTACCTGCTGGACCCGGCCAAATACCCGAGCCCCGCCTTTATGGTCTTTTCCGGCGGCCTGATGTTCGCGGCCGTGTTCATGACCACCGACATGGTATCGTCGCCGGTAACACCGTGGGGCATTTTCATTGTCGGCGTTCTGGTCGGTTTTCTGACGGTCGTCATTCGCCTGTTCGGCGCCCTGACCGAAGCGGTCATGTACGCCATTTTGTTCGGCAATGCCGCGACACCGATTATTGAATCGTTCACGCAACCGCGTATTTTCGGCGCGCGCAAAGGCAAGGATTAAACATGAATACTCCCGAACCGCCAATTCCGGCGCTGCCTTCCAGCACCACGTTGATCGGCAAACTCGGCGTCGTGGCACTGATATCGGGCCTGCTGGTGGCCATGGTCTACGAATACACGAAACCCATCATCGCCGAAAATCAACGCGCCGCGCTGGAAGGGGCCCTGTTCAAGGTACTGCCGGCCAGCGCCGAATCGCGCCTGACTTACCGCCTGCAGGATGACCGGCTCGTACGAGTCCCGGACAATACGCCCAATAATGGCGACCTGTTCTATGCCGGCTACGACAAAGACCGTAAACTGGTCGGCATCGCCTTGACGGCGGCGGCGCAGGGTTATCAGGATACCGTCAGGATCCTGTACGCCTATGACCCGTACAACAGCTGCATCACCGGCTTTGCCGTATTGAAAAGCACGGAAACACCGGGCTTTGGCGATAAAATCGATAAAGATCCGGCATTTCTGGAAAATTTCCAATGCCTGGACGCCAAGGTGAACGACGAAGGATCAGCCCTGGCCCATGGCATTAGAACGGTACGTCACGGCACCAAGAAGAATCCCTGGGAAATCGACGCCATTTCCGGCTCCACGATTACATCGAATGCCGTCGGGCGCATGCTTGACAAGAGCGGGCAACTCTTCCATCCCGTCATTGCCAAAAATTTAAACCTGCTGGAAAACGCCCAGCCGGCAACCCAACCTTAAAGAGGTGACCTATGTCGACGCCTGCCACTAAACAAGAAACACCGCTGACCCTGGAAACGTTTACCGCCGGCCTATGGAAGGAAAACCCCATCTTCGTCATGATGCTGGGGCTTTGCCCTACCCTGGCCGTGACCAACACGCTGATCAATTCGCTGGCCATGGGCGCGGCCACCATCTTCGTGCTGGTCGGCTCCAATGCCCTGATATCGGGGCTGCGCCATTTCATCCCCAAGCAGATCCGCATCACGACCTACATCATCATCATCGCGACCTTCGTGACGCTGGTCGATTACCTGATTCAGGCCATCAGCCTGGATCTGTACAACGCCCTGGGCGCCTTTATCCAGCTGATCGTCGTGAACTGCCTGATCCTGGGCCGCGCCGAAGCCTTTGCCTCCAAGAATTCGTTCAACAAATCCGTGGTCAGCGCCGCCGGCATGGGCGTGGGCTTTACCTTTGCCCTGGCCTGCCTGGGCAGCGTCCGGGAACTGCTGGGCTCCGGCAAGCTGCTCGGCTTTCAGGTGTTCAGCGACAATTTCGAACCGTGGGTGGTCATGATCCTGCCGCCCGGCGGCTTCATCGTACTGGGCAGCTGGCTGCTGCTGTTCAAGTGGCTGGAGCAACGCCGGACCCGGAAAATCATTCGCACCGATGCCGCCACGCATTGCACGGTCAGGCAGAATCCTTGATCGGCTTGAAACCTCGGCCTTATTAACGACTGGAGCGACCCGTCATGCAAACCGAATCATTAAGCTATTTATTTTTAAGCGCTTTTTTAATCAATAATTTCGTATTGGCGATGTTTTTAGGCCTGTGCCCGTTTGTCGGCACGTCGGCGAAACGCAATACCGCCATCAACATGGGCATGGCCACCACCTTCGTGATGCTGATCAGCTCCGTCTGCGCCTATGGCATCAATGCCGTCCTGACCCGGTACCAGCTGGAATTTCTGAGGCTGATCAGCTACATCGCCGTTATCGCCGCCGCGGTGCAGTTAGTGGAGATGATCCTGAAGAAATTCAGTCCGGTCCTGTCCAGGGCCTTGGGGATTTATCTGCCGCTGATCACGACCAACTGCGCGATATTGGGGGTGGCTTTGATCCAGACCGCCAAGGGCTATGATTTCATGCAGTCGGTGGCGTTCAGCGCCGGCGCCGGCGCCGGTTTCGCCCTGGCCCTGATTCTGATGGCCGGGCTGAGGGAAAAACTGGAACTGGCCAACATGCCCGGCATTACCCAGGCGGCCGGCCTCAGCATGATGCTGGCCGGCATTCTGTCCCTGACGTTTATGGGCTTTGCAGGCTTGGGCGGCAGCGCGGCCTGACTTCGCAACAGGAGCATTCCATGATCAACTTTTTAATTGCGTTCGGCGTTATTTTTTCCCTGATGCTGGGCTGGATTCTGGTGCAGCAGGCGGCCCGTAAACTCGCCGCCAAATATCCCGAATACGGCCCGGCCAAGGAAGAAGGACTAGGCTGCGGCAAGAGCTGCGGCTGCCAGGCTAACCGTTGCGAAAACAAGGACTAGGCCTGGCTATGTCAAACACTCCCGTTCTTTCGGCCTTGAACCTGGCTGAACCGCTCTTTGCATGGCACCCGCCCATCCGCCGTTAACAACATATGACGCCGAACCGCCGGACTCAAACGAATTCCTTAACGTCGCGCGGACTGCCGGCCTTTTGCCCGCCGGCGACGCGCAAACGAAACGGCCCGGCTTGTCGCTTATTTCCTTAATATCATCCTGAAGAGAACAATTGCATGTTTGTCATTATCGGTTATATCCTCGTCATCGGCGGCGTCATGGGCGGTTATCTCGGTGCCGGCGGCCATATCGGCATTTTGATACAACCTTTTGAAGTTATCATAATCGTCGGAGCCGCCATCGGCGCCTTTGTCGTGACAAACAGCCCCAAAGTGATAAAGGCGACCCTGGCCGCAATCGGCACGGCCTTGAAAAGCTCAAAATACAATAAGGCGTTTTACATGGAAACGCTGGTACTGCTGCATAACGCGTTTGTCAAAATTCGCCAGCAAGGCCTGCTGGCTATCGAAGGCGACATCGACAATCCCGAAGCCAGCCCTCTGTTTTCGGCGGCGCCCAACGTACTGGCCGATCACCATGCCGTGGAATTCATCACCGATTACCTGCGCCTGATGGTAAACGGCACTTTTGACATTCACCAGATCGACAACCTCATGGATCTGGATATCGAAGCCCATCACGAGGAAGGCACCCTGCCGATCACGGCGCTGGCGCGACTGGCCGACGGCATGCCGGCGTTCGGCATTGTCGCGGCGGTCATGGGCGTGGTGCATACCATGGAATCGGTCAACCAGCCGCCGGCGATATTGGGCGGGCTGATTGCGGCGGCCCTGGTCGGCACCTTTCTGGGCATTCTGATTTCCTACGGTTTCATCGGTCCGCTGACCGGCAACCTGGAACAGAAACTGGGCGAATCGACAAAGTACTATCAGAGCATCAAGGCCGGCATCATCGCCTCCATGAACGGCTATGCGCCCTCCACGGCGATCGAATTCTCGCGCAAGACGATGTTCTCGGCCGAGCGCCCGCAATTCGCCGAGCTTGAGGAACACCTCAAGAATAACAAATAGTCCATTCCCCGACGGTAATCCTAATGGCCGACAATCAAACCATCGTCATCAAAAAAATAAAAAAGAACAGTCACGGTCATCATGGCGGCGCCTGGAAACTGGCTTACGCGGATTTTGTCACGGCCATGATGGCCTTCTTTCTGCTGATGTGGCTGCTCGGCATGGTTGAACCGGAGATCCGCCAGGGCATCTCGGAATATTTTCAGGATCCCTGGAAACCCTCGATGCGGGGCGGCGACAGCACCGGCGATGCGACCAGCCTGATTCAGGGCGGCGGCGAGGACATCACCCAGTCCAGAGGCCAGGTGAAACTGACCAATCAGGGCCGGCAGGAGACGATTGCCGATGCCAGCGACAAGGATGCCGAGGAGGAATTGAGGCGTCTCGATATCAACCACCTGAAGGAACTGAAGGACAAGATTGAAAAAATGATCGAAATCTCGCCGCTGCTGAACCAATTCAAGAACCAGCTGAAGATCGATATCACCTCCGAAGGCTTGCGCATCCAGATCATCGATCAGGACAAGCGGGCGATGTTCCGCACCGCCAGCGCGAAAATGGAGCCTTACGCGGCCCAGATCATCGATCAGCTGGCGCCGGTGATCAATGAACTGCCGAACCGGATCAGCATCTCGGGCCATACGGACAGCCTGCCCTTCCCCGGCAACGGTCAGGGCTACACCAACTGGGAGTTATCCACCGACCGCGCCAATGCCGCGCGCAAGGAACTGGTCCGGGGCGGCTTGAAGGCCGAGAAAATGATGCGCGTGGTGGGCCTGGCATCCAGCGTGCCCCTGGAAAAAGATGACCCGCTGGCGCCGACCAACCGGCGCATTGCCATTATCGTCATGAACAAGCAAACCGAGGAAGCCCTGGTCAGCAATGCCAATATAGACGATTTTTCCCAGACCAAATTACAGCCAGCCCCGGCTTCGCTGCCCGCCGAAGCCGGCCAGCTTGAGCACTGACCGGCCCATGCGCATGCCTGTCCGGTCCGCGGCCTTGCTGGCGCAGGCCGGCGCCGTGCTGCTGGCATGGCTGATATTCGAGACGGCGGCTTTCTTCGGTCTGTTGTTGCCCCTATGGGCGATTGCAGCCACGCAAAGCGCTGCCGCCGTGCTGCTTAGCCGGCTGTTGCACCTGCCCGTCTGGTGGCTGCCGGTTCAGGCGCTGTTTATACCGGCCGTGCTGTTCGCCTTGCATCTTGACCTGCCTTCCGGCTATTTTCTGACCGGCTTCGTCCTTTTCTGGCTGATATTTCGCAGCAATGCGCGCGAGAGAGTGCCGCTTTATTTTTCCACCCAGGCGACCGCCGAGGCGCTGCTGGCCCTGCTGCCGCCGAACAGGCCGGTGGCTTTTCTGGATTTGGGCTCCGGCCTGGGAGGACTGCCCGCTTATCTTGCCGCGCATAGGCCGGACAGTGTCTTTCATGGCGTTGAATCGGCGCCGGCGCTTTTCGGGATCAGCTGGCTGCGGCTAAGAAAGCGGGCCAACGCGCAGGTTCGCTATGGAAGCTTGTGGCAGGAAAATCTGGCGCCCTATGATCTGATTTACGCCTTCCTCTCGCCTGAACCCATGCCCGAATTATGGCGCAAGGCC
The DNA here is from genome assembly GCF_000746145.1 of Methylobacter sp. BBA5.1. Lineage (NCBI taxonomy): Bacteria > Pseudomonadati > Pseudomonadota > Gammaproteobacteria > Methylococcales > Methylococcaceae > Methylobacter > Methylobacter sp. BBA5.1. The sequence goes on along the minus strand of NZ_JQKS01000056.1, from coordinate 474 downwards.
AAAGCCGAAATGCGCCCGGGCTCCTTGCTCGTCAGCAATTCTTTTTCCGTGCCGGGCATGACCCCGACCCGGACCTTATCGTTAAACGATCCGCGCCGCACCCGCCTGCTGATCTGGACGCTGTAGGCGCTAACCTGAATATTTCACCACGAACGACTTGTATGATTAAAACCAAGCAACTTAACGCGTTTTCATTAGAATAGGAATTCTAGTGAAAAAAGGCTGAGGTAGACCGACACGACTTAGGTGTATTTAATAACATCGTCATGCAGCAAAGATCGCTTCAGCCTACTTTTTAAAACTCGAACAGTTGTCAGGAACACGTTGTGATTCCGTATTTTACAAGAATGAGTGCTAAAGGTAATTATTATGTCAGACCCTATAGAGGTTCAATCAGCGCCTATCAAAAAATTGCAGATGATTGGTGTTGATGTTGCTAAACAAAAGCTTGATGTCTCTGTTGACGACAACACC
>NZ_JQKS01000055.1:0-14502 GCF_000746145.1 Methylobacter sp. BBA5.1 | reverse complement strand
ATCCGTTCGATCAGGCCCTGGCTGTCGAGGCCGCACAGGCCCAGCAGTTCCTCACGCGTACCCTGCTCGACGAAGCGGTCCGGCAGGCCGATATTGAGTACCGGCATCAGCACCTTTTGCGCCTGCAGGAACTCATTGACGGCGCTGCCGGCGCCGCCGGCCAGCACGTTCTCCTCGGCGGTCACGAACACATCATGGGTTTTGGCCAGTTCCAGCACCAGGTCGGTATCGAAGGGCTTGACAAAGCGCATGTTGACGACCGTGGCGCCGAGGTGCTTGCCGGCTTCCAGTGCCGGCGTCACCAGGCTGCCCCAGGCCAGGATGGCGATGCGGCCGCCCCGGTGCCGGACTTCGGCCTTGCCGATCGGCAGGGTGGTCAGGCCGGGCTGTACCGCCGCGCCCGGCCCCTTGCCGCGCGGATAGCGCACGGCCGCGGGTCCCTCATGGTGATAGCCCGTGGTCAGCATCTGCCGGCATTCGTTCTCGTCGGCCGGCGCCATGACCAGCATGTTCGGCACGCAGCGCAGATAGCTGTAGTCGAAGCTGCCGGCATGGGTCGGGCCGTCCGGGCCGACCAGCCCTGCGCGGTCCAGCGCGAACAGGACGTCGAGATTCTGCAGCGCCACGTCATGGATCAGTTGGTCGTAGGCGCGCTGCAGGAAGGTCGAATAGATCGCCACCACCGGCTTGGCGCCCTGGCAGGCCTGGCCGGCCGCCAAGGTCACGGCATGCTGCTCGGCAATCGCGACGTCGAAATAGCGCTTGGGATAGCATTGGGAAAACTTGACCAGCCCCGAGCCCTCGCGCATGGCCGGGGTAATGCCCAGCAGGCGCTCGTCCTGGCCGGCCATGTCGCACAGCCACTGACCGAACACCTCGGTATAGGTCGGGTAGGGCGACGGCGTCGATTTGGGCAGGCAATCCTTGCTCGGGTCGAAGGCCGGCACGCCGTGATAGGCCAGCGGGTCCTTCTCGGCCGGCGCGTAGCCCTTGCCTTTTTTGGTGACGATATGCAAAAAGCGCGGCCCCGAGATATGCTTGAGGTTCTCCAGGGTCGAGACCAGCATGTCCAGGTCGTGGCCGTCGATCGGGCCGATGTAATTGAAGCCCAGTTCCTCGAACAGCGTGCCCGGCGCGATCATGCCCTTCATGTGCTCCTCGGTCTTGCGCGCCAGTTCCCAGACGCTGGGCATGCGGCTCAGCACTTTCTTGCTTTCCTCGCGCACGGACGAATACAGGCGGCTGGACAGGATCTTGGTCAGGTAATTGTTCATGGCCCCGACCGGCGGCGAGATCGACATTTCGTTGTCGTTCAGGATCACCAGCAGATTGGCGTCCAGGGAACCGGCATGGTTCATGGCCTCGAACGCCATGCCGCCGGTGATGCTGCCGTCGCCGATGATGGCCACCATTTGCTTGTCCTCGCCTTTCAGCTCGGAGGCGATGGCCATCCCTAAGGCGGCACTGATCGAGGTGCTGGAATGGCCGACGCCGAAGGCGTCGTACTCGCTCTCGGCGCGGCTCGGGAAGGCCGACACGCCGCCCTTGGTGCGGATGGTCGGCATGGCTTCCTTGCGGCCGGTCAGGATTTTGTGCGGATAGGCCTGATGGCCGACATCCCAGACCAGCTGATCGGCCGGCGTATCGAAGACATAATGCAGAGCGATGGTCAGCTCGACCGTGCCGAGCCCGGCGGCGAAGTGGCCGCCGGAAATGCTGACCGTGTGGGTCAGGTACTCGCGCAGTTCCTTGGCCAAGGGCTTTAATTGGTCTTTGGCAAGCTTGCGGACGTCGGCCGGCGTGTTGATGTCTTTAAGCAGGGGATATTGATTTAATGTATGCATGTTAATAGAGAGGTTCGCGATAGAACATCAAAATGAGTCCGATCTGAAACAGGGCGGCAACGGAAACGAACCCGGCAATATCCTTGCCTGGTCTGTCCAGTTTTAATTCCAGCCAGCGTCCGCACGCCAGAACCAGTGAGAAAACGCCCATTAAAGTATGACCCACCTGGATAAGAAAAGCGCTTTTGGCCTGGAACCCGATATGCGAATGCGTCAGCAGCATGAGCCCGCCGAAAGCGGCCAGCATGGGGAATACAAAAGGCAATTTGCTATTGGGGTCATGGCTCATCCTGGCGCGTAATTCCATAACGCCCAGTACAAATACCAGTAAGGTCGCAATTCTGTGTTGCAATACTTCGCCGTTATTGAAGGTGCTGTCCCAAAATCCTATCGGACCCAACGGCCAGGATTCGGCGTCGCTGCGGAAAAACAGGAAAACGCCCAAGGCGACGAAACCGAAAGGCCAGTATTTGGCCAGCGGCAGGTATTTATCGAACATTGAAAAAGCGGAGGGCAAGCGCTTTATATAGGAAAGCATTGCCACGAAGCTCATCACGGTCAGGAATATGCCTGAAATATTATGATTGTAGTCAGACCATGCTGTTGCCGCTTCCGAGGGGATCTGGCCTACGATGGCGACACGGCCCGCTTCACCGGCCAGTAAGGCTTCGTGACTCGGCGAGCTGGTGCGGGGAATGCGTGGAGCGAAGGTATTCAGGACTTCCTGCCAGGCAGCCGTCAGATTCGGAATGTCGATAGCCGGCGGCTGTGAAGCGAGACTGGCGGCTGTAAATAACAGAACCACCAGAACCAGGGTTTCCGCTTCAATATAATAAGGCACCCGATTGTTTAGGGCATAGTTATCGCCGGAAGCACCGAATTGCTGGACGGCGCTTCTGTTCAGCCAGGCAAAGCCCAGGGCGAGCGACAACAGTATGATTTTGACCAATAGCAGATTGCCGTAGCCGGTGCCGATAAAACCGTTCCAGGTGTCGATATACTGTAAGGCGATTGGCAGGCCGGTAATTAAAATCATCGCTACCGAGGCCATGCCGTACAAAGAAAAGCGTTTCAGCATGATAGGCCAGAGCTCGGCTGGAACCCGCATATTGCTGCGCAATAACCAGATGTTGACCAATTGGAAAATGCCGCCTATCCAGGCGGCTGCGCCCAGTTGGTGGGCAACGGTCAGCGCCATCAGCGGGACCTGATTGTCAAAGCGCCCGGCAGCATGCACGAGCCAGGCGCCGGAAATGATCATCGGTACCGCTATGTAGCCCGTCGTCATCCAGTGCTGGCGGGAAAAAGGGTTCTTGCTCAGGTACAGGTAGGCGTAGCCGGCCACCAACAGCGTTAATACCATGCGAATCAGGCCGCCGGTAAATTGCGTGGTGTCAGCGAATTCAGGAAACGGCCATCTCCCCAGTATGGCGGCCATCAGCCAGATTTTAAGAACGATCTTGAAAAGCTGAATCAGTGCCAGGGCAAAACCGCCTTTATATAAAAGGGCGATGGTTTTTTCCAATAACGCGTCGGTATATCCGGCATGACTATACCAAGGGCGTAAAACAAAAAGTCCCCAGAATAAACTGCCTATCGCTAATGAGTAACAAATCAGATCGACTCCGCCAACCAGGGAGTCGAGAAAGTCAGCTATGGCTTCCATTATTACAACCTATCAAGATTTGGCGATTGTTCCTGCCCTGCTTGATCTTCTCCTTCCGTGGAGTCGACAACAAAGTGAATGACGTCTTCAGTCAAATGGCCGTCGGCCGCAAAGATTTTAAATCTGAGGGCATAGTTGCCGGGGGCTAGTGGCGGGATTTCCACCACGATGCGGCCGTTCTGCTCACCTTTTGTCGCCTTTAATAATTCATGCCGATCACCTTTGCTCACCAGAAAGATCTGGGACAATCCGAGCTCAACCTGGGAATTGAATGTCAGTTCGACTTTTTCCGCGCGGTTGGCGTGAATAGGCGCGATTTGTAAGGAATTATCCGTTACCACGGCATGAGCGGAAACTGTTTCTAGCTGCAACAGGCTCAGTGTTAACAGGCTTAATTGGAATAATCTTTTCACAGTCGTTATCCTTTTTTGTTTTTCATTGCATGGCTGGCCAGATTTTTGCCTAAATCCCAGATAGACCCAGGTATCTGGTGGGTGTCGGCGATGACCTTGTCAAAAGCCGTAACGATATGGTCGCGGTCTTTTTGGGTCAGGTTTAACGGCGGTAGCAGCTTGACCACGTTCATGCCGTGTCCGGCCACTTGAGTCAGTATGTGGTGTTCCTTGAACAATGGAATGGTGATCATTTGGCAGAACAGGCCTTTGTTGGCCGCTTCCAGCATCGCCCAGGCGGCTTTCAGAGACAGGCTTTTGGGCGAATTGAATTCGATCGCGATCATCATGCCTTTGCCGCGCGCTTCTTTCAGGAATTCATATTTGCCGGCCATGGCGTTCAGGCTGTTGATAATGTCGGTGCCGACTTTGTTGCTGTTTTCGACCAGGTTTTCGGCTTCCATGACATGCAGCGTGGCCAGGCCTGCCGCCATCGCCGCATTGTTTTTGGAGAAAGTCGAGCCGTGCACGACGGCTCTGTCCATGCGGTTAAATACGGTATCCATGATTTTCGATGTCATCGCGACCGCGCCGACCGGAACGAAGCCGCCGGACAAGGCTTTTGCCATGCAGATCATGTCGGGCTTGACGTTCCAGTGATCGATCGCCCAGAACTTGCCGGTTCGTCCCAGACCTGTCTGGACTTCATCGGCAACGAATAACGTGCCGTATTTTTTACACAGGCGCTCGACTTCAGGGAGGTAATTATCGTCGGGAACATTAACGCCCTTGCCTTGAATGGGTTCGATGATAAAGGCGGCCACATCTTTATTGCTTAACGCTTTTTCCAGCGCCTCAAGATCATTGAAGGGGATGGCGCTGCAGCCGGGCAACAGCGGGCCGAAGCCCTCGCGAAAAATTTCTTCGCCGTTCAGCGATAACGAGCCCATGGTCAAGCCGTGGTAGCCGTGCTCGCAATAAACAATTTTTTCGCGTCGGGTGACATAGCGGGCAAATTTGATCGCGGCCTCGACCGATTCAGTGCCTGAGTTGCAGAAAAACATCTTGGTCAGGTTATCGGGCGTGGTCTTCAGAATTTCCCTGGCCAGCAAGCCGCTGAGAACGGAAACATCAAGCTGAACCAGGTTGGGCAGTTCCAGGGTCAGGGTTTCGGTCAAAGCCTTGACCACGGTTGGATGATTGCGGCCGATCGCAAAGACACCAAAACCGCTCAGTAAATCCAGGTACTCGGTGCCATCCTGGTCATACAGGTATTGACCGACAGCTTTTTTGTAATGGCGATCATAACCGATAGTTTTTAAAACCCTGACCATTTGATTGTTCAGGTGCTGCTCGTGCAATTCAAATTTATCGGTACTGTGTTGGGAAAACAGTTCGGCGATGCTAAAAGACATTAAAGACCTCAAAAAATTTAAATTCTTTTGCTGTTTGTGTTCGGGTGAGTGCTAAAAGCAGGCAGTCGCATCAAAGAGCAAATAAGTGTGAAAATGATTACCATGAACGACAGTAACCGGCTCGCGGCCTCTATACCTGCCTGAGCGGCAGAAATTAAGCTAAGAAGGCTGCCCATAACGTCGACTATCTTTGGCAGAGTGGCATGCGGAAAGGCAACAGCGCTGGAGATAGTGATTAAAGAGTCTGCGTTATTCATGAAGGCTTTACCTAATTGTGCCTTAGTAACCAAAGCCGTTAATTATATCAAGCTGTTTGGCAACCAATTTTAATTTATTTTTGGCAGCGTTGAAATGCAGTCCCAGCTTGATCAATCCGGGCAGTTCAAGGGGGTGCAATGTCAGAAATATCAATAGTTTGCCTATAACCACATCGCCTTGGTCATTAAGCGAGTGATCGATGGCTTTGGGCAGGTTCATGTTAACCGGGTCGACAATCGCACGGATTGCCAGGAAAGGCAGGGCGTGTTGCCTGGCGATCTTGGCGACGGCAATGCTTTCCATATCCAGGGCAATGGCGCCGGTTTGGACATGGAGCTGTTTTTTGTCTTTGCTGGACGAGACAATGCGCGAACTTTCGGCCAGGCAGCCGGTATGAACGGTAGTTTGTGCCGATAGAATATTTTTGGCGTGGTTGTGCCAGTCCGAGGCGATGTCAAACCGGACTTTATCCGCATCGATCAGTGAATCGGCCAGGGTAAGGTCTCCGGGTTTCAATGATGCGCCGAGGGCCGCGGCGCATCCCCAGCTGATCAGTCGGGTTACGCCTCTGGAGACTAACAGTTCAGCGGCGGTTTGTGCATATTCAGGGCCGGCGCCTGAATATGCAACCAGAACTTTGTCGGATATAAAAACACAGTGCCCTTTTTCAATGTTTTTTGATGTCAGGGTACCGAGTTCTTCCTCTAAGGCAACAACGATTCCGGTGATCACTGTTTGTTAAGCTCATTGCGGTATCTGGCAAGCGCCCATAACGGGAAAAACTTGTCGTAGCCGTGATATTTCAAATAGAAAACTTTTGGAAAGCCAGGGGCCGTGAAGCATTTGTCGTTCCAGACGCCATCAGCCTGCTGATTGCGCAGTAGAAAATCAATGCCGGCTTTTACTTCGGAACAATGAGCCTCGCCGGCCGCCATTAGGGCCAAAAGCGCCCAAGCCGTCTGGAAGGCTGTGCTGAACCGGTATTTTCCGCTGTATTCAAGGTCGTGATAGCTGTAGTTGTCTTCGCCCCAGCCGCCGTCCTCACGCTGCACGCTTTTTAACCATTTCGCGGCTTTGGTGAACATGGGATCATCTTTAGGCAGGTTAGTTTGCTCAAGTCCCAGCAGTACCGACCAGGTGCCATAGATATAATTGGTGCCCCAGCGTCCAAACCATGATCCGTCTTCTTCCTGTTCATCGCGCAAGTAGTTGATGGCGCGTTCGAGGGCCGGCAGATATTCGTCGTGATCCTTGGCTACACGCGCCATCAGCATGGCGCAGCGTGCGCTGACGTCAGCGGTAGGAGGGTCCAGCAAGGCCCCGTGATCGGCAAAAGGAATCTCATTCAGATAATAATAGGTGTTGTCGGCATCAAAAGCTCCGTAACCGCCATTTTTAGACTGCATGCCGGCTATCCAGCCGGTAGCCCTGTGCACGGATTCGTCCATGTCGGGCAGATCCGATTCGGCCATTCCAAACGCGACTACCGCCGTATCGTCAACATCAGGGTAATGCGGATTGGCAAATTGAAACGCCCAGCCGCCGCCTTTCAAATCGGGTCTTGAAACCCGCCAGTCGCCCGGCTCATCGGATAATTGTTTGCTTTTCAGCCAGTCATAGGCTCGTTTCAGGCTTTCGCGATTGCCGGATTTGTCGGCTTCCACCAAGGCAAGGGCGGTAAGTCCGGTATCCCAAACCGGCGAAACACAGGGCTGACAATAGGCCTCGTGCTCGTGGATAACCAACAGTTTGTCGATGGCTCTACGCGCCGTCACGACCAGTTCATGGTCCTTGGGCATGCCCAGTAGCAGCATGGCTTCATAGGCGTTGACCATGGCAGGGAAAATGGCCCCGAGGCCGTCTTCGCCGTTCAAGCGCTCGATAAACCAGTCTTTGGCTTTTTCGATCGCAAGCGCATGCATTTTTTTAGGGATTAAAGGGCGCGTTTTACGGCCCAGTTTATCCAAGGCCAGAAAAAACTTGTTTAAAGGCGTGCTTTCCTGGAAATAATTTTGTTCTTCATCCGGATGGGTAATGAACAGTTCCAGTATATCGACTTTGTTAGGATTCTTGGCGGTCGCTTTCAACGTGCATAGAATAAACAGCGGTACCATTACGGTTCTGGACCAGTACGAAACTTTATCCAGGTGGAAAGGAAACCAGTTCGGGAACAGCATGATCTCCACCGGGATATAGGGCACACCGCGCCACGGCAATTGTTCGAAGGTCGCCAGGGCGATGCGGGTAAAAACGTTAGCCTTGGCGGCGCCCCCTTGACTCAGAATGAAGTTTCTCAGCTGCACCATGTGTGGCGCATGAATAGAATCGCCGGCCATTTTCAGGGCGTAATAGACTTTTACGCTGCAGCTGATATCGCCGGGGCCGCCTGTGAATAGCGGGTAACTGCCATCCTTGGACTGACGTGATCTTAGGTAATTGGCTATTTTGGCCTGTAACAGTTCGTCGATCTCACCTAAATAATGCATCATCATGATGTATTCAGCCGGAATCGTGCAGTCCGCTTCCAATTCGAATACCCAAAAGCCTTCTTCGTGTTGCAGGCTTAATAATTTTTCTTGAGCCTTGCTGATAGCCTTGTCGAGGTCCAATGCATGAGAATTAATAGCAGTCGATGAACTTTGTGCAGTGCTGATATTTATCGCTGTAATTGCTTCAGTAAACATGGGGTGTGTCCTTAAAGATCTGACTTGGATTTTGAGGATGGCGTTGTATAGGTCCAGTCGGGTGTTTTGAGTTTTCGACCGGCTAAACTGAAAAACAGGGAAAGCATGCTATTGCTGCGTCCGGCTACCTTGGTGGCAAGAATGGTGGCTTTGACACTGTTGCGTGAAATTTTGACTTGGTTGGATTTGTTAAAATCCAGGTTTTGTTTGATTTTTCGCAAGGTCAATACCGCCATGCCGAGTGCCCATAGGCAAAAGTTACGGATGCCGGTTTCATGCGCAGGAATTAATTGTGTATAGATCAGGGCGTTATGCAGGTGGTCATGAGCAATGCTGATCAGATGCTCAAGACCTTTCCTGAAATTTTCATCATTGGTTTCAGGCGTCAGGTTTTTAAGATCAAATCCGGTTTCGGTGAAAATATCCTGCGGCAGCCAGCAGACGCCGCGCTGCGCATCATCCCAGATATCTTTCAGAATGTTGGTCATTTGCAAACCTTGTCCAAAGGAAACCGACAAGATCAGGAGCTGCTCGCGATGTTGGGCAATTTCGGTCGAGTAATGACAGAAGAGTTTAGCCAGCATTTCACCTACACAGCCGGCAACGTAATAGCAATATTTGTCCATATCGGCCAGTGTAGGCAATCCGCCCCGCAGGTCCATGGCCTGATAGATCGGCATGCCTTCAGCCATGGTTTCGACGCAGCAAGCCAGGGCTTCGATTTGAGCGGGGTCGAATTTGTGCGTGATTTCTATGACACGCGGTAATACATGAATCAGAGTGTGTTCAGCCGGAATGGTCTGGTCCGAGAGCAATGGCGCTAGCTCGACGGCAAAGGGCTCGGAGTTGACGCCGGTTTTTACAACGTTGATAAATTCCGAGCAAAAATATTTCTTTTGCTCCGGTGATAAGGAGACTTCATCTTCTATGGTGTCGACGATGCGGCAGAGCAGGTAAGCATTGGCTACCGCACTATAAAGTTTCTCCGGCAGCTGGGGAATGGTTAGCGCAAATGTTCTGGATACACCCTCAAGCAGTAAGGCCTGAAATTCATCATCAGATAATTTGCTGAGTGATTTTGGGTTTTCCAGGGAAATTTGAGTTCCGTTCATGGTTGTTTTTATGTCTACTTACGGTTTTTAGTTTTAAGTGTAGTGCTGAAGGCAATGATAGACTGTTTGTTGGTATTTTGCAAAGCAATGTTGTTTTGTTGCCAATATGCCAGTTAAGAGAGATTTTTGAGGGGTTTATTGAGAATAAAAACAGGGGTTTAAGGTTGTCTGTTGTGTTGATGCAAATTAACTTGGCGATATACTGCGTAAAGACGGACAGGCATAATTTATCGTAAAAACTGGAGTCGGTCATTAAAAGATAGTATTCTAGCGCCCCAATGGATAAGCGCTTGTATTATTTGTGTTATATGGCAAAGCGAGTTAATTCGTTGATCTTAATGACGCTTAAGTAATGAAGTTGTATTTTCAGTGAATATTGTTTTGTTGTTTTGTTGCAACGCGTTTATTATTCGTTTAAGAATGTGGTTTCAGGATGACCTGTAAAAAAAGGGGTTGTCGTCAGTTTATTGAAATATTTTTGGAGGGTTTACCCGTGGGAGTTCCTTTACGTCAACAGTTGGCTGTAGGCAGTTATCTGATCAAGCAAAAGTTGAAAGGAGTTAAGCGATATCCTTTGGTTCTTATGCTGGAGCCTTTGTTTCGCTGCAATTTAGCCTGTGCGGGCTGCGGTAAAATTGATTATCCTGACGATATTCTGAACAAGCGTCTTTCAGTTGAGGAATGCTTACAGGCGGTGGATGAGTGTGATGCGCCAATGGTATCGATACCGGGCGGTGAGCCTCTGATACATAAGGAGATGCCGCAGATTGTTGAGGGCATTATTGCGCGCAAGAAGTTTGTTTACTTGTGTACGAACGCTCTCTTACTGAAGAAGAGAATCAACGATTATAAGCCTTCGCCTTACCTGACTTTTTCCATTCACCTTGATGGCATGCGAGAGCGTCATGATGCCTCGGTGTGTCAGAAAGGCGTTTTTGATCAAGCTGTTGAGGCTATAAAGCTGGCGTTGGGGAAAGGTTTCAGGGTTACGATAAACTGTACTTTGTTCCAAGGCGAAACACCGGAAGAAGTGGCCGAGTTTCTTGATTATGCAATGGAATTGGGAGTGGAAGGCATTACCATCGCACCAGGTTTCAGCTATGAGCGGGCGCCGCAACAGGACGTATTTATCAAGGGCAGGGATGTGAAGGAACTGTTCCGCGGTATTTTTAAAATCGGCAAAAAACGCAATTGGAAGCTGAATCATTCCTCGTTGTATCTGGATTTTCTGGCCGGCAATCAAAGTTATAACTGCACGCCCTGGGGTAATCCGACGCGCAACGTGTTTGGTTGGCAAAAACCCTGCTATCTATTAGCCGATGAAGGTAACGCGGCAAGCTTCCAGGAGTTGCTTGATAGTACGCCATGGGATAAGTATGGCACGGTCAATAATCCCAAATGCGCCAGTTGTATGGCTCACTGCGGTTATGAGGCTACTGCCGTCGAAGACATGTTGAAAAATCCGTTGAAAGCCTTGTTGACCTCTGTTCGCGGTCCGAAAACCGAAGGTGTCATGGTGCCCGAGCCTGTGCCGGATTATGTGCGCGAGAAACCTGCGCCGACAATTTCCGGTATCCCTGTCAGAATTGAAATAATCGAATAAATTGTAATGATTGACGCAGGTTTGTATTTGTCCATTGTGGCGGTAGCAATCTGGTTGATTGTTTTGCTGCTGCCTTGGCGACCGTGGAGTGTCAGAGAGGCGCTGGAAGCGGACTCGTCTGATTATGAACAAACTGACCTCAGTGACATTACCGTGGTCATACCGGCGCGTAATGAGGAAGAGTTTATCGGCAAGACGTTGGAGGCTCTGTCGCATCAGGGGCGTGGGCTTAACGTCATCGTCGTGGACGATGAGTCAACTGATGGAACGCTCGCTATTATCCGTCAGAGCAATCTGCAAGCTTTGAAGGTTGTCCGGTCAGGCTCGTTGCCGGCTGGATGGACAGGCAAATTGTGGGCTCAGGAGCAAGGACTCAAGCAGGTCGGGACGCCTTATACTTTATTGCTTGATGCGGATATAGTATTGCGTCCCGGTATGATCAAAAGTCTCAAGAACAAGCAGGCGGCGGAAAGTGTTAGCTTTGTGTCTCTGATGGCGGTATTGCGGTTTGAATCGTTCTGGGAAAAGCTGTTGATGCCTGCGTTTGTGTTCTTTTTTAAGATGATTTATCCGTTTGCCCTGGCTAACAGGCCTGATAGCAAAATGGCCACGGCGGCGGGCGGCTGCATTTTTGTGGAAACAGATGTATTGCGTCGAATAGGCGGTATGGCTTCTATTAAAGATGCGCTTATCGATGATTGCACATTGGCAAAAACAGTAAAATCCGCCGGGTACAAAATCTGGATGGGATTGACACATGGCGTATTGAGTCAACGCCCCTATAGGTCGCTGCGTGACATATGGGATATGGTGGCGCGCACGGCCTATACGCAGCTTTATTACTCGGTGACATTGTTGCTGATTTGCACAATGAGTATGCTGGCTATGTACTGGCTCCCTGCATTCGGCTTATTTTATTTTCAAGGCGGATCGGTTCTATTAAGCTTTCTGGCAATCTTGCTGATGGTGCTGATATACAGTCCGGTATTGCGATTTTACGCATTTAATCCGGCCTGGGGTTTTATTTTGCCGTTGATCGCCAGTCTTTACTTGTTGATGACCTGGACTTCTGCGATACGTTACTGGAAAGGAGAGCGTTCTAGATGGAAAGGACGTGTTTATCAAAAGATATAAATATGCTTTATAATTACGAGGTTTTTTGATTATGGTTTTAAAAAGTATAAAGTTAGCATGGGTCTTGATGTGGTGTTTCTTTATATCGGCAACGGCTTATGCTCAGGAAGAAGGCGCGGCTACGGCAAGACAGGTAGTGGAAAAATTCCAGGCGGAACTGATCGACGTTATGAAAAACGGCAAGCAATTAGGCTATGCCGGCAGGTACGATAAACTTAAGGATCCGATTTCCAATAGCCATGATTTGACAAAGATTGCTCGGATTGTGGTCGGTAAGGAATGGGAAAAGCTATCCGAAGCTCAACAGCAAGAACTCGTTGATGTGTTTAGCCGTCTGAGTATTGCTTCTTATGCCCATAATTTTAAAGATTACTCAGGAGAGTCATTTGTATTCGATTCGGAAGAGGAAACCACTAGAGGCGGAGTCGTTGTGCATTCCCATCTAGTGATACCCGGCGAAAAAGATGTGAAGTTCGACTATATGCTGAAGGAAAAAGGCGATAGCTGGCGCATTATTAATATAATAGCTAATGGCGTCAGTGATTTGGCTTTAAAACGATCAGAGTACACTGCTATTTTACAGCGTGAAGGATTCGACGCCTTAATAGCCAAAATCAACGAAAAAATTGATAATTATTCAAAACAGTAGGTTTTATTAATGAACAAGCCCAACGGTAATCGGAACGGTAAAATCAAACAGACTTTGTCAGGTATGCTTATCGGAGTCGCTGTTACTCTGAGCGGTTGTGCAAGCACCGGTGGTGTTGAACAGCAAGTGGAAATGAGTCCGGTTGATCCTTATGAAGGTTTCAATAGAAAAATGTACGCTTTTAATGATACCGTTGATGACTATGTCGCCAAACCTATTTCAGATGCGTATAAGTTCATAACGCCGCAGTTCGTGCAAACGGGCGTGTTCAATTTTTTCAATAATTTGAAAAACATTAATGTCGCTCTGAATGATGTATTACAGGCTAAATTCCAACAAAGTGCTGAAGACTCCGGACGGTTTTTGATTAACTCGACTGTAGGTTTGGCTGGGCTGTTTGATGTTGCCAGGCAGTTTGGGCTGGAGCAGAATGAGGAAGATTTCGAGCAGACACTGGCTGTCTGGGGTGTGCCTCAAGGCTCTTATCTGGTATTGCCTTTCCTGGGTCCTTCTACGGCGCGTGGCATTCCCGGGTCGATATTTGACACAGCGGCCAACCCGGTCACTTATGTAGGCGCACCGGTGCAATTGGTTGCCATGCTCAATGCGCGGGCTAACGCCGAGGGTGCCTTGAAATTCATTGATGAAGCGGCGCTGGATCCTTATGTATTTACGCGCGAGTCTTTTTTGCAGTGGCGTAAAAGCCTGGCATTGGATGGCAAAATCGATCCATCTGACGATTTGTTCGAGATGGATGAGGACTTGTTGCTTGAAGAGAGTGAAAATGAGGCCTCCGATCAGGAGACGGCTATTTCCGGAGATATGGCTGCCGAACAGGATGAGGCCGGCAATACTACTAATCCAAGAGCCTTTAATTTGACTTTAAGCGCCGATACAAAAGAATTTGAGCAAGTCTCTGATTCATTTAGTAGCACTGCTCAATCATTTGACTCGACAGCCAGGTCTTTCGAAGAGGCAAGCAATAAAATAGATCGGCTGACGATCAAATGATCTCCAATGGGGCTACAGGGATGTGGCTCCAAAAGCTCTAAAAGCGCAATAAAGAATGGACTTCGTAACCGTTAAGTTTTTCTCTTCCCGTTAGAAAGTCCAGTTCCACTACAAACGCGCAAGCTACGACTTCAGCTCCGAGTTTTTCAATCAGTTCACAGCTGGCCTTTGCGGTTCCCCCCGTAGCCAATAAATCATCAATCAATAATACGCGATCGTTTGGCTCAAAGGCATCAATATGCGCCTCAAGCGTAGCCGAACCATACTCCAGATCATAAGATACACTTTGTACGTCATAAGGCAGCTTGCCTGGTTTTCTTAAAGGCACAAATGGAAGTCCCAACTCCCAGGCGACGAGTGAGCCAAAAATAAAACCCCGCGCTTCCATGCCGGCAACTGCCGTGATATCCCTGCCCAGAAAAGGGTGGAGCAACTGGTGGACGGTCAAGCGTAGCGAGGCCGGGTCTTTTACCAGCGGTGTTATATCCTTGAAGATGATGCCTGATTTTGGGAAGTCGGGAATATCACGGATTTTGTTTTTAAGTCTGTCCATTGTTTTATTATTCTGTATTTTTGTAATCAGTAGGGGTGAGAATAAAGGCTGCCGGCTGTCCTGCACTCTAAGCGCAGAACTGTTCGATCCGTTCGATCAGGCCCTGGCTGTCGAGGCCGCACAGGCCCAGCAGTTCCTCACGCGTACCCTGCTCGACGAAGCGGTCCGGCAGGCCGATATT
>NZ_JQKS01000054.1:0-15312 GCF_000746145.1 Methylobacter sp. BBA5.1 | reverse complement strand
TTAGTCAAGGCTGCTGTCAGTGTGGTTTTGCCATGATCAACGTGACCGATGGTGCCTACGTTTACATGTGGCTTGCTACGTGAAAATTTTTCTTTGGCCATGAGTTAATACCTTTAATGTTATATTCAATTTTATGAAGATTTTTTAATAATCGCTTCCGCAATATTTGCAGGCGCCTCATTGTATTTTTCAAACTGCATACTGTATGTAGCTCGCCCCTGTGTTGCCGAACGCAAATCAGTTGCATAACCAAACATTTCCGCTAACGGCACTTCGCAGCTAATTGTTTTACCTGATGGCGCATCATCCATACCTTGGATCAAACCACGACGCCTGTTAATATCACCGACGACGTCACCCATATACTCTTCTGGCGTAACCACCTCAACTTTCATTATTGGCTCAAGCAACACAGGGTTTGCTTTTCGCGCCCCTTCTCTAAAACACATGGAGCCGGCAATTTTGAAAGCCATTTCGTTCGAATCCACATCATGATACGAACCATCAAATAAAGACACCTTTACATCAACAACAGGGAACCCAGCAAGAATACCACTCTTCAACTGTTCTTGAACCCCTTTATCCACTGCAGGAATGTATTCCTTAGGAACAACTCCTCCAACTATTTCGTTAACGAATTCATAGCCCGAACCGGTTTCTTTTGGCTCAATCCGCAGCCAGACGTGCCCATATTGACCCCTGCCGCCTGATTGTCTGACAAACTTACCTTCCTGCTCTACAGAACCACGTATGGTTTCTCTATATGCAACTTGAGGAGCACCTACATTAGCATCGACACTGAATTCCCTTTTCATTCGATCAACAATAATTTCCAGATGAAGCTCTCCCATCCCCGAAATGATTGTTTGGCCTGATTCCTCATCTGTATGCACCCGAAACGATGGATCCTCTTGTGCTAATTTAGCCAATGCGATCGCCATTTTTTCTTGATCGGCTTTTGTTTTTGGCTCTACAGCAACCGCGATTACAGGCTCCGGAAAATCCATTCGCTCAAGAATAATTTTTTCCTTAAGATCACACAGCGTATCACCAGTGGTAACATCTTTCAGGCCGATTGCCGCCGCTATATCACCCGCAAATATTTCTTTTACTTCTTCACGGCTATTGGCATGCATTTGCACAATGCGACCAATCCTTTCTTTTTTCTTTTTAACAGAGTTATATACACTATCACCGGAGTTTAATACACCAGAATAAACCCTAAAAAAAGTCAGCGCCCCCACAAACGGATCTGCCGCAATTTTAAATGCCAAAGCTGCAAAAGGCGCTTCATCGTTAGCCGGACGCTCGGCTTCCGTCACTTCATCTTCAAGCAATCCTTTGATCGCCTGTATATCTGTTGGTGCCGGCATATATTCAATAACCGCATCCAACATGGCTTGTACACCCTTATTTTTAAAAGCAGAGCCACAAAATGCCGGCACCACCTGATTAGCGATGGTCTGAGCACGTATACCTTGTTTAATTTCTTCGCTTGTTAGAATACCCTCTTCCAGGTATTTTTCCATCAATTCTTCGCTAGCTTCCGCCGCCGCCTCAACCAAATGCTCCCGCCACTCCTCGCAGACTTTCCGCATGCCAGCAGGGATATCCTTTTCCTGAAAAGTCATACCCATATTGGAGTCATCCCAATATATCGCCTTCATTTTGACGAGATCGACAACCCCTTCAAAAGCATCCTCTGCTCCAATCGGCAACTGCATAGGCACGGGATTACTCCCTAGACGCCTTCTGATCTGCTCAATCACCCTCAAAAAATCAGCACCTGATCGATCCATTTTGTTAACAAAAACCAACCGGGGTACATTATATTTGTCAGCCTGACGCCAAACTGTTTCAGACTGCGGCTCAACACCACCCACAGCACAAAAAACAGCACAGGCCCCATCTAAAACACGCAAAGATCGCTCTACTTCTATAGTAAAGTCAACATGCCCAGGCGTATCAATAATATTAATTCGATGCTGTGAAAACTGGCCTTCCATTCCACTCCAGAAGCAGGTTGTGGCAGCAGAGGTAATAGTTATTCCTCGCTCCTGCTCCTGCTCCATCCAGTCCATAGTCGCCGCACCATCATGCACCTCACCTATCTTGTGAGACACCCCCGTATAGTAAAGCACGCGCTCAGTCGTCGTCGTCTTACCGGCGTCTATGTGCGCCATAATACCGATGTTACGATAACGATCTATAGGTGTTTTGCGTGCCACAACCTTGCAACCTTTAGTACAATTAGTCGGCTACCAACGGTAATGCGAGAACGCCTTATTAGCCTCAGCCATTCTATGCGTATCTTCTCGTTTTTTAGCTGCCGAACCTCTACTTTCAAAAGCGTCCAACAACTCACCCGCCAATTTAGAAGCCATGCTTCTTTCATTTCTCTTACGAGAAGCATCGATCAACCAGCGCATTGCCAAAGCCATACGCCTTGAAGGACGAACCTCAACCGGAACCTGGTACGTGGCCCCGCCAACACGACGAGATTTAACCTCAACTCTTGGCTGCACATTTTCCAAGGCCTTTGACAATACTTCCAACGGCTCAGAATGCCCTTTACTTTCGATTACATCCAAAGCGCCATAGACAATTCCTTCCGCAATCGATTTCTTGCCACTTTCCATGATCATATTCATAAATTTTGTCAGCATTACACTGCCAAATCTTGGATCAGGAATAATCTCTCTTTTCGTAGCGACTCTTCTTCTAGACATTTATCTCACCAACCAATATTTACTTTTTAGGCCGTTTAGTGCCATATTTTGAGCGACCACATTTTCTATTGGTCACACCAGAAGTATCTAAACTACCACGCACAACATGATATCTGACACCTGGCAAGTCTTTTACACGACCACCCCTTATCAAAACCACAGAGTGCTCCTGAAGATTATGACCCTCACCACCAATGTAGCTACTAACTTCAGCGCCGTTAGTTAATCTAACCCTGGCCACCTTGCGCAAGGCCGAATTTGGTTTTTTAGGGGTTGTCGTATAAACACGCGTACACACCCCTCTACGTTGAGGACATGCTTCCAATGCTGGCACATTGCTTTTTTCTACTTTTTTAGCGCGCGGCTTACGAACCAATTGGTTGATCGTGGCCATATCTTTGTTTACTCCGATATACAATTAACTGTCAGACAATAAAAATAACCGCCGAACATAAAAAATGTCGACGGTTAATTAGCATTTCAACCTGACTCAAGCACTTAGCTCATGTGAGCAGAATATAATACTTGCTAATACAGACCAGGTCAAGCTCATTTTTATTTACGAAATATTTACTACACTTTAAATATTCAAAGCTTGTTTAAGAGCTTCTTCCACATCTCCAGCATCTACCACTGAAGGTGCTTCGCTTTCGACTATCTCATGTTGAGCAAATCTATTTTTCCTGCTCTCATGATAGGCAAGCCCTGTTCCGGCTGGAATCAATCTTCCAACAATAACATTTTCCTTTAATCCCTGGAGATTATCGCTCAATCCTCGAACAGCAGCATCAGTCAAAACTCGAGTCGTTTCCTGGAAAGAGGCAGCCGAGATAAAGGACTCTGTAGCCAAAGATGCTTTGGTAATGCCTAAAAGTACGGACTCATAGCTAGCTGGAATCTTCCCTTCCACTTCCATTCTATCATTTACTTCTCTTAGTACTGAGCGCTCAACTTGATCTCCTTTCAAGAATTCGGTATCACCCGATGCCGTTATCTCAACCTTTCTGAGCATTTGTCGAATAATAGCCTCTATATGCTTGTCGTTTATCTTCACGCCTTGCAAACGATAAACATCTTGAATTTCCTTTACTAGGTAATTAGCTAATTCTTCAATACCTCTTAATCTTAAAATATCATGAGGCGTTAATTCGCCTTCTGCAATTGTTTCGCCTTTTTCAACATATTCCCCTTCGAAAACAGTGATATGCCGCCATTTCGGTATCAAGGTTTCATACTGCTCTCCAGCAGCATCTGTAATAACAACGCGCTGTTTTCCTTTTGTTTCCTTTCCAAACGAGATAGTTCCACTCGTCTCAGCAAGTATTGCCGGATCTTTCGTTTTACGCGCCTCAAACAAGTCGGCAACACGTGGCAAACCACCAGTGATATCTCTGGTTTTACTTGATTCCTGCGGTATTCTAGCTAATACGTCACCTACCTTAACTTCACCACCATCTTTGATGCCGACAATCGCGCCTGCAGGCAAGAAATATTGTGCTGGAATTTCAGTCCCCGGCAAAAATATCGCATTTCCATTTTCATCCAGCAGCTTAACCATTGGGCGTAATTCTTTACCAGCCCCACCTCTTTGTTTTGGATCGGTTACCACAAGCGAACTTAAACCGGTTACTTCATCAGATTGTTTTTGCACTGTCACGCCATCAACAAAATCGATCAAGCCGACAACACCATCAACTTCAGTGATAACAGGATGCGTGTGAGGATCCCAAGTAACAATTATATCACCCGCATTAATTTTTCCGCCTTCCTGTATTGAAAGCACCGCACCATAAGGGATCTTATAGCGCTCTCTCTCACGACCGTAATCATCAACAACGCCTACCTCACCCGATCTCGATACGGCAACTAGATTACCTTCACGATTTACCACGGATTTCAAGTTACTAAGCCGAACCGTTCCTGCAGATTTGACCTGAACATTGCTGATAGCGGCGGATCTTGATGCCGCACCTCCAATATGGAAAGTACGCATGGTCAACTGAGTTCCCGGCTCACCAATCGATTGTGCAGCAATCACACCTACCGCTTCTCCAATATTGACTAAATGACCACGGCCTAAGTCACGTCCATAACAGGCAGCACAAACACCGTACCTGTTTTCACAAGTAATAATTGATCTGACCAAAACCTGATCAATACTGTGCTCTTCCAAAACGGAAACCCAATGTTCATCTAATAACGTACCTTTAGGTGCCACGACTTTTTCGCCGCTGGCATCCATAACGTCATTGACTACTACTCGACCCAATACACGCTCTGACAATGGCTCGACCACATCTCCTCCCTCAATAATTGGAGTCATAATCAATCCATCGGAAGTGCCGCAATCATCACTGGTGATTACCAAATCTTGAGCCACATCCACCAGTCTGCGTGTTAAATACCCGGAGTTTGCAGTTTTTAGCGCCGTATCAGCCAAGCCTTTACGAGCACCGTGAGTAGAAATGAAGTACTGCAATACGTCCAAACCCTCTCTAAAGTTAGCCGTAATAGGGGTTTCGATAATAGAACCGTCAGGCTTAGCCATCAACCCACGCATTCCCGCTAACTGCCTGATCTGGGCCGCGGAACCTCGAGCACCAGATTCTGCCATCATAAAGATAGAGTTAAATGATTTTTGCTTTACCGTCTTACCTTCAGCATCAATAACAGACTCTTCACCCAATCCATCCATCATAACTTTAGCAACTTGATCATTGGCGCGCGACCAAATATCAACAACTTTGTTGTAGCGTTCACCATCGGTTACTAAACCCGAAGAATATTGGCTTTGAATTTCATTTACTTCAGCATCTGCAATTTTAATAATATCGACTTTTTTTGCTGGTATCGCCATATCTTCAATACCAAAAGATACGCCAGAGATCGTTGCGTACCTAAAACCCAGATACATGAGCTGGTCAGCGAGCACAACCGTATCTTTATTTCCTAAAAAGCGATAACTGTAATTGATTAACCGTGATATGTTCTTTTTTGTCATATCGCAATTAACCAATTCATATGGCATGCGATCCGGGACTATCTCCCAAATTAACGCACGACCCACAGTTGTTTCAACCCGATGCGTTTTATCTTCGAGCTCGCCTTTCTCATTTGCAACTTTCTCTGTGACACGCAATTGAATTTTAGATTGCAATTCAACTGTTTTAGCGAGCAGGGCTTTATGAATTTCACTAACACTACCAAATATGCTACCGTCACCTTTCGCATTAATTTTTTCACGACTGATATAGTACAGCCCTAATACCACGTCTTGGGATGGATTGATGACAGGTTCACCGTTAGCGGGCGACAATATATTATTAGTTGCCATCATTAATGTTCGAGCTTCCAGTTGCGCTTCTACCGACAAAGGAATATGCACAGCCATTTGGTCGCCATCAAAGTCAGCATTAAACGCGCTACAGACTAGTGGATGTAACTGAATTGCCTTACCTTCAATCAAAGTAGGCTCAAATGCCTGTATTCCAAGCCTATGCAACGTAGGAGCACGGTTCAGCAAAATTGGATGTTCCCGAATAACTTCCTCGAGAATATCCCAAACTTCCGTACCCTCGCGCTCAACCATCTTCTTGGCCGCTTTAATAGTTGTAGCAAGACCTCTGAACTGTAATTTACTGAAAATAAACGGCTTAAATAATTCCAGTGCCATTTTTTTCGGCAGCCCACATTGATGCAGCCTTAGTGTTGGCCCCACGACTATGACTGAACGACCCGAATAATCGACACGCTTACCCAGCAGGTTTTGCCTGAAACGCCCCTGCTTGCCTTTAATCATATCAGCCAATGATTTGAGAGGCCTTCTGTTTGTACCTGTAATGGCCCGACCGCGCCGACCGTTATCCAACAACGCATCAACAGATTCTTGTAGCATCCGTTTTTCATTACGGACGATAATATCTGGCGCATTTAAATCCAACAATCGATTTAAACGATTGTTTCTATTAATTACGCGTCGATATAAATCATTTAAATCCGAAGTAGCGAAGCGGCCGCCGTCTAGTGGCACCAATGGACGCAATTCCGGTGGCAATACTGGCAACACCTGCATAATCATCCATTCCGGGCGATTACTTGAACTCAATAAAGCATCTATCACTTTCAAGCGCTTAGAGTACTTTTTAATTTTCGTTTCTGAATTTGTCGAATTAATCTCTTCGCGAAGAATATTAACTTCTTCTTTTAAATCAATCGCTTTTAATAAATCATAAATCGCTTCAGCACCCATTTTTGCGACAAAATCATCCCCATGCAATTCAACCGCATCCAGATACTCATCATCGGTAAGCAACTGCCCTTTATCTAAAGGCGTCATACCAGGGTCTAAAACAACAAATGACTCAAAATATAACACACGCTCTATCTCACGTAGCGTCATATCCAATAGCAACGCTATTCTGGAAGGCAATGATTTTAAAAACCAGATATGCGCGACAGGACTGGCCAAATCGATGTGCCCCATTCTTTCACGGCGTACTTTTGACAGCGTTACCTCAACGCCACATTTTTCACAAATAACACCGCGATGCTTCAGTCTTTTATATTTGCCACATAAACACTCATAGTCACTGACGGGACCAAAAATTTTTGCACAAAATAAACCATCGCGCTCAGGCTTAAACGTGCGATAGTTAATTGTTTCCGGCTTTTTTACTTCGCCATAAGACCAGGAACGAATCATGTCCGGTGACGCTAGACCAATTCGGATTGCATCAAAATCATCGGCGCGGCCTTGACGCTTTAAGAAATTCATTAAATCTTTCAAGAGTATGTCCTCTTTAAATACTTTCTGGTTTACCCCAGAACAGGCTATCAGATATTTTCAATTAAGAGTCGGGGCTATTAATCTCGCTCTAATTCTATATTGACAGCCAATGAGCGGATTTCTTTAATTAAAACATTAAATGATTCCGGCATACCGGCTTCCATTTTATGATCACCGTCGACAATATTTTTATACATTCGAGTCCGACCTGTTACATCGTCAGATTTAACCGTGAGCATTTCTTGCAATGTATAAGCTGCACCATAAGCTTCCAGTGCCCAGACCTCCATCTCACCGAAACGTTGACCACCAAATTGTGCCTTTCCTCCTAATGGTTGTTGGGTAACGAGACTATAAGGCCCTGTTGATCGGGCATGCATTTTGTCATCAACCAAATGATTCAGTTTTAACATATACATATAGCCAACCGTTACTTTCCGCTCAAACGGTTCGCCAGTCAGGCCATCATAAAGCACGGTCTGTCCGTCTTCCGGCAAGTCCGCGAGTCTCAACATCGTACGAATCTCTTCCTCAGTCGCACCATCGAATACAGGAGTCGCCATAGGCACGCCGTCAACCAGATTAGCCGCCATTTCCAGGATTTCTCGATCGGTAAACGAATCCAGATCCTCTCTACGACCACTACTATTATAAATTTTATCCAAATATCCTCTGATTTCAGCAACTTTTGCCTTTGCTTCGAGCATTTTACCTATTTTGATGCCTAAGCCTTTCGCAGCCCAACCTAAATGCGTTTCAAGCACCTGCCCGACATTCATCCGCGATGGCACACCCAACGGGTTCAACACGATGTCGACCGGATTGCCATCAGCTGTATAAGGCATATCTTCAATTGGTCTGATCATGGAAATAACCCCTTTATTTCCATGTCGTCCTGCCATTTTGTCCCCAGGCTGAATACGTCTTTTAACCGCCAAGTAGACCTTAACCATTTTTAGAACGCCAGGCGCCAAATCATCACCCATTGTGATTTTTTTACGCTTGATTTCAAATTTTTCATCAAAGGCTTTCCTTTGCTGCTCAATTTGCTCGGCCACGGCTTCTAGTTGAAGATTGATATCTTCATCTTTCATTCGGATTTTTAACCAATCTGAATGTTTTAGACCATTCAAATAAGACTGGGTTATTTCTGTACCTGCTTTCAATTGAGCTGGTCCAGATTGAGCAGTCTTACCGATCAATAACTTAGCCACACGAGCAAAAATATCCCCTTCTAGAATCTTGAGCTGATCGTCAAGATCTTTTCTGTAACGCTTGATTTCTGCGTCTTCAATATCGAGAGCTCGCTTGTCTTTTTTCACTCCATCACGCGTAAACACCTGTACATCAATTACCGTCCCTTCAATACTGCCCGGAACACGCAATGATGTATCCTTTACATCCGCCGCTTTCTCACCGAAAATTGCGCGCAATAGTTTTTCTTCCGGTGTCAATTGGGTTTCTCCTTTTGGAGTTACCTTTCCCACCAGAATATCACCACCTTTTACTTCGGCTCCTACGTAAACAATGCCGGACTCATCAAGTTTTGACAGAGCCTCTTCGCTGACATTTGGAATATCTGCAGTGATCTCTTCCGGACTATGCTTGGTATCACGCGCGACGCAGGTTTTCTCTTCGATATGAATTGTGGTAAAGCGATCTTCTCTCACCACTCGTTCAGAAACCAGAATCGAATCTTCGAAGTTGTACCCATTCCATGGCATAAAGGCAACTAACATATTCTGTCCTAAAGCCAGCTCCCCGATATCGGTAGATGGCCCATCCGCCAGAATATCTCCAGCATTAACAACATCACCTGGTTTTACTAATGGTTTTTGATTAATACAGGTATTCTGATTTGACCGGGTGTATTTAGTCAGATTATAAATATCCACACCTGAGGCGCCCGTTTCTGTTTCCGTATCATTTACACGTACCACGATTCGAGCGGCATCAACCGCTTCAATACTACCTCCACGTGCGGCAACAACAGTTACACCAGAATCCTTTGCAACTGTTCTCTCCATGCCCGTTCCCACTAATGGTTTCTCCGCTCTTAGTGTAGGAACAGCTTGACGTTGCATATTAGATCCCATTAACGCACGGTTAGCATCATCATGCTCAAGGAAAGGAATAATGGAAGCTGCAACCGATACGATCTGTTTTGACGAGACATCCATATATTGCACAGTATCAGACATTGCCAAAGTAAATTCGTCTTTATATCGGCATGACACCAAACCTTCTACCAGTTTGCCTGTTTCATCGACAGCAACACTGGCCTGAGCAATAACGAACTCACCTTCCTCAATTGCTGATAGATAATCGACTTGATCGGTCACTCTGCCGTCGATTACTTTTCTATATGGCGTCTCCAGAAAACCATAATCGTTAGTTCGAGCATAGACGGATAATGAGTTGATCAAACCAATATTTGGACCTTCCGGAGTCTCAATAGGACAAACACGACCATAATGAGTAGTGTGTACGTCACGAACCTCAAATCCGGCACGCTCTCTTGCTAAACCACCTGGCCCTAATGCAGACACCCGGCGTTTATGAGTCACTTGTGATAATGGATTGTTCTGATCCATGAACTGTGACAACTGGCTGGATCCAAAGAATTCTTTTACTGCCGCCGAAACAGGTTTGGCATTAATAATTTCCTGCGGCATCAATCCTTCAGAGTCGGCCAAGGTCAAGCGTTCTTTTACCGCTCTTTCAACTCTGACTAAACCGACACGGAACTGGTTTTCGATCATTTCGCCAACAGAGCGGACACGTCTGTTACCTAAGTGATCAATATCGTCGACGTTACCGTTACCATTACGAATATCAATTAATTCTTTGAGAACATCAATAATATCTTCTTTCGTTAAAGTGCCCGGTCCTGTAGTTTCTTCCCGTCCTAAACGTCGATTAAACTTCATGCGGCCGACAGTAGATAAATCATATCTTTCATCGGTAAAAAACAGGTTTTGGAACAGGTTTTCTGCGGCTTCTTTTGTCGGCGGCTCACCAGGTCGCATCATCCGGTATATTTCAACCAGTGCTTCCAGTGTATTGGTAGTCACATCCAGTCTCATGGCATTAGAGATGTACGGACCTTTATCCAAATCATTAACAAACAGAGTATTAATTTCAGTGATACTACTGTCAATGATTCGTTCTATTAAATCTATTGTAAGCTCGTCATTAACGTTAGCTATTAACTCACCAGTCGCTTGATCAATCAGATTATTAGCAAGTATCTTACCTACCAGATAATCCTTAGGCACTTCAACTTCCGACAAGCCGACTTTATTCATTTCGCGAATATGTTTTGCTGTGATGCGGCGGCCTTCTTCTACTAATACCTGCCCATTGTGCTTAATATCAAACGAAGCGATTTCACCACGCATCCTTTCAGGTATAATGTGGAATAAGCATTTTCCGCTACCAAAGGTAAATTTATTGGTTTCATAGAAGATGTTGATCATTTCTTCATTATTGAAACCTAATCCTCTAAGCAAAATAGTGGCGGGGATTTTTCTGCGTCTGTCAATCCGTACATAAACGCAGTCTTTATGATCAAACTCGAAATCCAACCAAGAGCCGCGATAAGGGATAACGCGAGCATTAAATAATAATTTTCCAGACGAATGCGTCTTTCCTTTGTCATGATCAAAGAAAACACCCGGCGAACGATGTAATTGGGAAACAATAACCCGTTCCGTTCCATTAATCACAAATGTTCCATTATCTGTCATCAAAGGCAATTCGCCCATGTAGACTTCCTGCTCTCTGATATCTTTCACAACCTTAGCATTAGCAGGAGCATCTTTATCGTAAATAACTAGACGCACTAATACTCTTAAAGGAGCGGCATAAGTCGCTCCCCGTTGTTGACACTCTCTTACATCAAAAGTGGGCTCTCCCAATCTATATCTTACATATTCCAGCACCGCATATCCGGAATGGCTTTCAATAGGAAACACGCTGGAAAATGCCGCATGCAACCCAATATTGGCACGCTTTTCAGGTGCTACACCCGATTGCAAAAAGCCTGCATAGGAATTGATTTGAGTTGCCAAAAGATAGGGAACTTCAAGTACCTCAGTACCTTTCCCAAAGTTATTTCGAATACGCTTTTTTTCGGTAAAAGAGTAGGACATATCGCTTCCAAACCTTTTCGTCATGAATAATTTTCTACTGTGCATTTATTGCAAACAGTAAAAGGCCGGCGACAAAATTGTCACCAGCCATACTTAAAAGGCATGAGCCTTGTATTTTTTGAGTCAAAATCTTATTTGATTTCGACAGTAGCGCCCGCTTCTTCAAGCTGTTTTTTGAAATCATCAGCTTCGGCTTTAGAAACGCCTTCTTTCAGAGTGGTTGGAGCGCCTTCCACAGCGTCCTTAGCTTCTTTTAGTCCTAAACCGGTGATGCCTCGTACTGCTTTAATAACAGCAACTTTGTTATCACCGAAACCGGTCATGATCACATCAAATTCAGTTTGCTCTTCAGCTACAGCTCCGCCAGCAGCAGCTGGCGCTGCAGCAACTGCAACTGCTGCTGTTACGCCGAATTTGTCTTCCATCGCTGAAATTAAATCAACGATTTCCATAATAGTCATGTTGGAAACTGCGTCCAAGATGTCTTCGTGTGAAACTGCCATTTAGTATTCCTCTAATACAATAATTTTTAACTGGTTTAAATAAGCTTATGCTGCTTCTTTCTGGTCTCTGACCGCAGCCAAAGTACGAACAAGTTTTCCGACCGGTGCTTTCATTACAGACATAAGCATTGCAATAGCCTGATCTCGTGTCGGCATACTTGCCAACCGTGCCAACTCGGATGCACCATAAGACTGGCCATTAATAGCCACAACCTTAGTGATCAACTTATCGTGAGTTTTGGCAAAATCACTGATCAGACGCGCAGCACAACCTGGATCTTCCATTGAAAATGCAAGCAATAAAGGACCTACCATGCCATCTTGCATACATTCAAAATCAGTTCCGGCTACGGCTCGTTTTGCCAGTGTATTTTTTACCACACGCAGATAAACACCTGTTTCTCTCGCAGTTTTACGCAGTTCGGTCAACTCCGTAACTGTTAAACCACGATATTCTGCTGCTACTGCGGAATGCGCTTTAGCAGCGATCTCAGCAACTTCTTCTACGACAGCTTTTTTGCTATCTAAATTTAGTGCCACAGCTTACCTCCGGTAAGTTCTGGAATAATTCCAGAAATAATAAAACACATCCAGGCGGATGCCCCTTACGGTCCCTTTCCCCAGTTTTAGGTTCCAGCTTCCGTCTACGCAGGAAAATTAAGTTTTACAACACCTGCGGTCTTTGACGGTCACCGATAAAACGGCAACCCAAAGTCTTTTACATATTAATGCTGCTTTGGTCCAGCCACAAACCAGGCCCCATGGTTGAAGATAAAGTTATTTTCTTAATGTAAACACCTTTAGCCGCTGTTGGTTTAGCTTTTTTCAAATCAGAGATTAGCGCTTCCAAGTTACCTTGAATCGCATCAGCATTGAAAGACACTTTCCCCAAAGTACAGTGAATAATACCGGATTTATCAGTACGGTAACGCACTTGACCTGATTTTGCATTTTTTACCGCAGTCGCAACATCAGGAGTAACAGTTCCAACCTTAGGATTAGGCATTAAGCCTCTTGGGCCTAGAATTTGACCTAATTGACCAACCACACGCATCGCATCAGGAGATGCAATAACTACGTCAAAATTCATTTCGCCTTTTTTAACCAAGTCACCTAGATCATCCATACCGACGATATCAGCACCTGCTTCTCTTGCCGCATCAGCATTAGGACCTTGAGTAAATACCGCAACTCTTACGGTTTTTCCCGTACCATTAGGCAAAACAGTTGCTCCACGAACATTTTGGTCTGACTTGCGTGGATCCACACCTAAATTAACACTCACATCAACAGCTTCATTAAATTTGGCTGTACCTAATTCTTTCAGCAACTGAACAGCTTCAACGATGGAATACTGTTTTGTCCTATCAACTTTTGATTTAATCAGTTTCGCTTTTTTCGACAACTTAGCCATTACAGTCCCTCCACTGTCAGACCCATGCTACGCGCGCTGCCAGCAATTGTTTTTACTGCTGCTTCCAGGTTTGCAGCATTCAAGTCTTCCATTTTCGTTTTAGCAATTTCTTCCAATTGCGCACGAGTTACTGTTCCAACCTTTTTGGTGTTTGGATTGCTACTTCCACTTTTTATACCCGTTAATTTTTTCAACAGAATTGATGCTGGAGGAGTTTTTGTGATGAATGTAAAGCTGCGATCGCTATAAACCGTGATAACAACAGGCAAAGGCAAACCTTTCTCTGTATCCTGAGTCTTAGCATTAAACGCTTTACAAAACTCCATAATATTGACACCACGTTGACCTAAAGCAGGACCTACTGGTGGACTCGGATTTGCTTCACCTGCTTTTACCTGTAACTTAATATAAGCCGTAATCTTTTTTGCCATTTTTTACTCCAATATGGGTTCAGACGCTTTCCAGCTCCCCTAGACACAAAAATCCCTGCCTTATTCAGACAGGGATTTTGTAGATACTAACCGCCGACTAGCAATTAGGTTTTTTCAACTTGCCCAAAATCAAGTTCAACAGACGTTGAGCGACCAAAAATGAGCACCGATATCTTTAATTTGCTTTTTTCGTAATTAACTTCTTCAACCACACCATTAAAATCCTTAAATGGCCCGTCGATTACCCTAATCACTTCACCAACCTCAAACAGAATCTTAGGTCGTGGTTTATTTACGCCTTCTTCAACTCTGTTGAGTATAGACATAGCTTCTCTCTCTGAGATAGGAGCCGGTCGATCTGAGGTCCCCCCAATAAATCCCAGCACTCTCGGAACGTCTCTCACCAAATGCCAAGTTTCATCAGTCAACTCCATCTGAACAAGAACGTATCCAGGGAAAAATTTTCTTTCACTTTTACGCTGCTGACCCATCCGCATTTCCACCACCTCTTCGGTGGGCACTAGAATCTTTCCAAAATACTGCTCCAAGCCTTCCCTTTTTATTCGCTCTTCTAATGCTTGCTTAACTTTATTTTCAAAGTTTGAGTATGCATGCACAACATACCAGCGAAGTGCCATCCTATCCCCCTTGACCAGTTAAAAGACGCACACCCCAAAACAGGAACATGTCCAGCAACCACAAAATCAAGCCCACAATAAATACCATCGCAAATACCAACAAGGTAGTGCGCATTGTTTCTTCGCGAGTAGGCCACACAACCTTTCTGACTTCTTGCTTGGATTCCAGCACGAATGCCCAAACGTTTCGCCCAGCATCAGTAGTAAGCATGATGCCCAACACTATTACCACTACGGCTAGCAGACCCAACACTCTATACAAGAGCTGAATCTCCGAGAAATAATAGAATGCAGCCACCCCAGCAGCCACAAAGACGACGGATAAGACCTGCTTAACAACATCAAGGACTGACGTCGTTGCTTCTGCCTGAGTATTCATGTATTACTTAATTATGGAAATGAATATATTGATATGTTTTAACCTGAATGGCAGGCCAGGAGGGTCTCGAACCCCCAACCCGCGGTTTTGGAGACCGCTACTCTACCAATTGAGCTACTGACCTAATTCAGAGAAAATTTACACAAGCCGCAATATTATACTAATTTGAAATATTATTCAACTATTGATGAAACGACGCCCGCACCTACGGTACGCCCGCCTTCACGAATAGCGAAACGCAAACCTTCCTCCATCGCAATTGGTGAAATCAGTTTCAC
>NZ_JQKS01000053.1:0-16393 GCF_000746145.1 Methylobacter sp. BBA5.1 | reverse complement strand
TCATGATTATCAATTGTTAGAGCGGTGTTGTCGTCAACAGAGACATCAAGCTTTTGTTTAGCAACATCAACACCAATCATCTGCAATTTTTTGATAGGCGCTGATTGAACCTCTATAGGGTCTGACATAATAATTACCTTTAGCACTCATTCTTGTAAAATACGGAATCACAACGTGTTCCTGACAACTGTTCGAGTTTTAAAAAGTAGGCTGAAGCGATCTTTGCTGCATGACGATGTTATTAAATACACCTAAGTCGTGTCGGTCTACCTCAGCCTTTTTTCACTAGAATTCCTATTCTAATGAAAACGCGTTAAGTTGCTTGGTTTTAATCATACAAGTCGTTGAATAGGAACAGAAATCCTGCCTCACGCGGATCTTGTTTCATTCCCGTTCCTAAAGGGCTGGCGCGTCAATATCCAACGCCGCGTTTTTGAATGGGGTGGTCACCTTTATAGCCATGGCATTCTTCTTTATCTGATTTTCTTCTGTCAGCCAGACCAATAAATCGTAGTAACTGCGAATATTTTCCACATATTGAACCGGTTCCTTGCCTCGGGCATAGCCATATTTGGTTTGTTTATGCCATTTTTTTTGCGCGAGTAAAGGTAGTCGCTGTTTTACGTCCATCCATTTGTCAGGATTGCCTCCCTGTTTTTTAGTTAATAGCCTGGCGTCCTCAAGATGGCCAATGCCAAC
Organism: Methylobacter sp. BBA5.1; assembly: GCF_000746145.1. Lineage (NCBI taxonomy): Bacteria > Pseudomonadati > Pseudomonadota > Gammaproteobacteria > Methylococcales > Methylococcaceae > Methylobacter > Methylobacter sp. BBA5.1. Next base: position 15,694 of record NZ_JQKS01000053.1, on the reverse strand, counting down.
ATTGTACGATGCCAAAGCAAACCATGTGCGATCCGGTTCAGGAATCCGGTCCGATATTATCCGGAGTCTTTGCTGAAAATAACGTGCGCCGCCGTCAATGCTTTGGGCTGGATCCGTGCGATCGCTAACCCCTAGTTGCGCTGCTGTATCATGCGTTAGCATCATGATGCCCTGGACGCCGGTAGGTGAGACAGCCTGGCTCAGCCAGTGCGATTCCTGATAACCAATGGCGGCCAGTAATCGCCAGTCTATATTGTATGTTTCCGCGGCAGCATGAAAATGGTGCAGATAGGTTGGCAGCCTGCTTTTTTTATGTTCGCGGAATTTGCAGTTTCCCACGTAGCTTAAGCGACTGGTGTGGCCATAATGCTTTTCAATCAGTTGGTCCAGTGTTTTATCTTCTTTGATGCGGTTGAAAAAACGAACTACTTCGTCGTATAGGCTGGTGTCATTCGATGAGTTTAAGGCCCATGCAAGCTGGCGAGGTTCGCTAACATCGAAGGCAATGTTGAGTTTAGGGTAAAAGCGGCGGATCAGAAGCGCTTGATTTGAGTCGGCAAGGGTGTAGTCGATGAGGCCTTCATTGACCAGATACAGTAAGCTGCCGGTATTCAATTCGTCATTGATATTCCAGGTCAGGTCTGGGTTTTCCTGTTGCAGTGAGATGAGGGTGTCAACGTGACTGGTGCCCTTAACGACTTCGAGAATGCCGCGGGTCAAGCTGTTGATGTCATGTGGCCGACGATTGCCGGACCGGTAAATCAATTGTTCAGTGACTTCATGATAGGCTGGCGCAAAGCGCATTTTTTGTTGGCGCTGTTTTGTAATGGTAAGCCCGGCGGCGGCAATGTCAGCTTCACCTTTGGAAATCCGGGTCAAAATATCGTTGAAGGTCGCGGGAACATTGAATTCAGCTTTAACGCCAAGATGATTGGCGAACAGCGTCACCAAGTCATATTCCAGTCCGGTAAAACCTTCAGGGCTTTGATAATAAGTCGTTGGATCAATCCGGGTCAGAACATGAAGGGTTCCGTTACGTTTGATTCGTTCCAGTTTGGTTTGCGTCAGAAAACGGGTATCGCAAGTGGTCAGCAAAACCGCAAAAATGAAACCAATAATTAGTCGGGTTATTTGAATCAAAACTCAGGCATTTTCTTGATTTCACATAATCGAAATTGCATCTCTATCACTAAAAAAGGAATTACTAACAAATTGCATTGGAAAAAAAACTATTCGAACGCTTGTTGTCGCCCGGAACTGGGAAGAGTCATGTTATCGCAATTGTTTGTAAGCATTGATCAGTGCATTGGTGGAGCAATCGTGGCTTGTGATGGTTTCATCATTCTGAAGCTCGGGAAGTATGGCTTGAGCCAGTACTTTTCCGAGCTCAACGCCCATCTGGTCAAATGAATTGATGTTCCAGATCACGCCTTGAACGAAAATTTTGTGTTCATACAAGGCAATCAGTGAGCCTAATGTTTTGGGCGTCAGTTTCTTGAATAAAAACGCGTTGGACGGCTTATTGCCATCGAATACTTTTGAAGCGACTAGTACCGGATCGATCCGTTCGGTAGGCGTCAGTTCTCGTTTGACTTCCTCGGCTGATTTGCCTTTCATCAATGCTTCCGGTTGCGCCAGGAAATTTGAAATCAAAATATCATGATGTTCAGGCAGGTGATAGTGACTTTGCGCAGGTGCCAGAAAGTCGCACGGGATGAGTTTGGTGCCCTGATGTATAAGCTGATAAAAAGCATGCTGGCCATTGGTACCAGGTTGGCCCCAAATAATCTGTCCCGTGCTGTAATCAACTTTTTCACCGTTCATATCGATGCTTTTGCCGTTACTTTCCATATCGCCTTGCTGAAAGTAATCGGCTAAATAGCGCATGGACTGATCGTAAGGCAAAATAGCATGCGATTCGGCATTAAAGAAGTTGTTATACCAAATGCCCAGCAAGCCCATGATGACCGGGATGTTTTTTTCAAAAGGCGTATTGCGGAAGTGTTGGTCAACCTCATAAGCGCCTTGCAGCAATTGCTCGAAATTATCCATGCCTACATATAATGCAATGGATAGGCCTATGCTTGACCAGAGTGAATAACGTCCGCCGACCCAGTCCCAGAATTCGAACATATTGTTGGCATCTATCCCGAACTCGGCAATCCTGTCGACATCGGTTGAAATGGCGACAAAGTGCTTGGCAATCGCTTTTTGATCTTTAGCGCTGGCCAGCAACCAGTTTCTCGCGGATTTCGCATTGGTCATGGTTTCATGCGTATTGAATTTCTTTGACGCGACCAGGAACAAGGTTGTTTCAGGGGATAAGGACTTTAATGTTTCAATAAGGTCAGCCTGGTCCACGTTGGAAACAAAGTGCACTTTTAAGGCATCTGTAGCATAAGGCGTCAGTGCTGTTGAAGCCATTTTCGGGCCTAAATCAGAGCCTCCGATGCCAATGTTGACGATATCAGTGATAGCCTTGCCGGTATAACCTTGCCATTTGCCTGAGCGAACGCTGTCGCAGAAGGTGCGCATTTTAGCGAGAACCTTGTTGATTTGAGGCATTACGTCTTGTCCGTCCACATAAACCGGTTGATTGCTTCGGTTACGCAAGGCGGTATGCAAAACGGCTCTATGCTCGGTGTTATTGATGATAGCCCCTGAAAACATGGACTGGATTTTTGATTCGAGCCCTGCATGTCTGGCAAGCTCTATAAGTAAAGGCAGGGTCTGATCGTTTATCCTGTTTTTGGAATAATCAAAAAGGATATCGTTAAATGTCAGGGAGAACTTGTTGAAACGATTGCTGTCACCTTCAAAGCTGTCGCGCATTGAATGCTTGTGGATCTGATGATAATGATTTTGTATGGCTTTCCAGGCGTCTGATGTGGTCAGAGATGACATTTTGATGAGTTCCGGCTGAATAAAATTAGTATAAATTTTAAGAAAAGGACCCTAATGATGACAATAGCACTTAAGGGTGTTATCAATTGTTTGTATTATACTTTTATAGAGTCTGACTTTCCATCAATTCCTTTATTTGTCTAGGGCGATATGCTAGAGTTGCAAGTTGCTATGAGCCAAGTATAGAGCAAATACAGGTTTTATAGGCTCAAGCTATGTAAATAGGGGCGATTACATTTTTCCTAATAATAATAAATTATTTATTTATCAAAACTGGAAGGTAATATGAATAGAGCACTAATATTAAAGAAGATTTTCCTAGGGCTCCTGGGGTTGTTTTTTTCTGCTTCGCTGTGGGCGCACGGTGGCGCGGCCGGTACTGATACCGACCAATGTAAATTTGAACTGGAGCCGGGCCACTGGCTTCACTATACCGCTTATCAACCTAAGGCGTTTCCGGCTGAGGATTTCTGCGGCAACATTCCAAATACCGATACATTAACCCAGCTTGTATTCGATTATCAGGACGTCAGATACAGAAGCATGGCGGTTGAATTCGAAGTGACCAAAGAACCTGAAGGTACTCGGGTATTCTTTGAGGAAGCTAAAAAACATAAATCAGGCACAGTGGTTTTAACTTTACCTAATGGTGTGCCGGAAGTAGGCAAGTATCTGATTCATATTACGCTGGTGCCGGACCAAGGCGAAAGATTGGATGCGCATATGGGCTTCGTGGCTGGCAAAGGCCAACAAGTGAGCAGCAGCAGTATACTTTTATATGCATTTTTTGCATTTGCTGGTTTATATGTTTTGTATCTGTCAAACGCGGGCTTCAAGCGTACAATCGATGGGTTAGTTGCTAAAATCAAAAGCTAATTATCGATAGCATTAAGTCTTACAGTACTGGAACTTCCTTGACGTCCTGGTAATCTCATTACAATGTTGATGTTATTTATGCATAGTGATAGTGAATTTAGCCAAAGACGGAATCAACAAAGTTAATGTGCGGATCAGTTTTTTGAATGCAAAAATGCCAACTCGGCAAGATTTTGATGTGCCGCTTAAGTCTTAATTGGATATAGATACAACAGTTTATGTTGAATCTAAATCGAGGCTATCCTAGAAATAGTATCTGGAAGTTTTTGGGCAAGGGAGTTGCATTCAAAAAATTTCTGATCAGTTTTTTATGGTTTTTTCCATAGGAAACATAATCGTTGATTGTTCCAAATAAAAGAGGAAACTTACTAATGATGAAGTTGTTATCAGTTGCGATGATAAGCTTTCTTTTTTCCGTACCCGTCATGGCTGCGGAAGAATATGAAGAGCATAATTCGCTCATGAGTCACGGTGATGGCCATTTAATGGATATGGGCGGCGGCATGGTGATGGGGCAAAATGCCGATACGTTGCCTGGTGGTTGCGATAAGATATCCGAGACCCGGGAAATTACTGTTCATGCCGGCCATAAATATGCCGAGAAGTTCCCGGGAAGAATGTTCGCGTTTGATACTCAGGAATTTAATTTTAAACCCTGCACGAAATTGACAGTTCATTTTGTCAATGATGATAATATTCGTCACCAATGGATGATGCATGGCTTGCCTAAGTATTTGTATAATAAAGGTATGTTTCATCTGGAAGTAACGGGGCCCGCTAAAATTTCCGGTACATTAATTCTTCCGCCCGGCGATAAAACCTATCTGGTGCATTGTGACATTGCCCAGCATATGGAAAAAGGCATGAAAGCGCAGTTGAAGGTGGGTAAGGGTGATGGGGATCTACCTAGTATTCCCGGTGTGACGGATTACGTCATACAAGATGATTATTCAGGCATTCCGCCGGTAACAACCGCCGCTGTTGCGGGTAATACGAATGTTCAGGCTCCGGCAGCGCTGCCGAGTGGTGCGCCTGCAGCCGCACAGGAACAAGAAGACGGATCGATGATTTCGGGAATGACCGTGATCGGTTTGGCAATCGGCTTGCTTCTGGCGCCGTTTCTGGCTCGCAAGTTTAAAGGTATGAGTGCATCGGAAATAGTAACTTATATCTTTGATTTACTAAGATCGATTATCGAGCTAGTTGTAAAATTGCTGTCTGATGTGGTTAAGCTGGTCGTTTCCAGCAAGAACAAGACACTGCCCGGAAGCTAAATTCCGGCATTATAAAAACCCCTGTGCTTTTTGCTACAGGGGTTTTTTTTTGGGAGAAAAATAAGTGGAAGAGGCGTTGGTTGGAATATGGGGATTGTTTATCAGTGCCTTTATATCATCGACAATTGCTCCAGGCGGGTCTGAAGCTCTTCTGGCTTATATGGTAACGGCCGGCGATTATCAGGTTGAGCAATTGTTAATTATTGCTACTATAGGCAATACGCTGGGAGCCATGACAACGTGGGGTTTAGGTGTCTTGGCCGCTAATAAATTTCCTATTGCGGCATTGCTGCCGGAGAAGAAGCAAAAAGCGCTTGAGTTAGTGAAAAGAAAAGGCGTCTGGGCCTTGTTTTTTTCATGGCTGCCATTAGTGGGCGATGCGTTATGTTTTGCTGGCGGTTGGTTGAAGCTTCCCGTATTGCCAGCTTGTTTAATCATTTTATCAGGTAAATTTGCCAGGTACGCCGTAATTGCCTGGATGTTTATATAAGGCTATGCCAGAAAATCTATGATGAGGTCAGATTTCATATTCGATGAGGTAAACGATGTTACGTCATTTCCCCCCCGTTGAGGGGCCTTATGTGCACAGAAAGCGGGATTATTTTATAGCGGCTTTTACTTTTTTTTGCGTGGCGGTCTGTTTGATGACTGATGCGGATGCCACGTTGGAGAAACAAAATGCGCTGGGTGTCTGTGGCTGGGTTTTTTTAACCGGCTTATTGCTCGGAGAAAATAAAGAAGTCAGAACGCAGGTAATTATTGCCATCATTTTTGCCACGATAGGGGAACATTTTGCTTCCCCTTTTATGGGAGGCTATACCTATCGTTTTGAAAATGTCCCGGCTTATGTGCCGCCCGGTCATGGCATGGTTTATTTAACGGCCGTGGCATTGGGGCGTTCAGGACTGTTTTTAAGATATGCCCGAAAAATCGCCCTATTTGTAGTGCTTGTGTGCGGTGCTTGGTCTGCCTGGGGAATCAGCGGTTATGCGGAGCAAGGTGATTATGTAGGCGCTTTGCTATTTTGCGTTTTTCTGATCTATCTTTTTAAGGGCCGCTCGCCCATGGTTTACCTTTCTGCCTTCTTTATTACCACTTGGCTTGAACTTATAGGTACGGCAGTCGGAACTTGGACCTGGGCGGCTATCGATCCGGTATTGAATCTGCCGCAAGGCAATCCACCTAGCGGCGTTGCCGCCTGGTATTGCCTTGTGGATGCGGTGGCGATGGGAGGCGCGGCACCGCTGTTAAGAGTTTTAAAAAATGTCAAATTACGCATCAAATCCGATAAATCGCGTGATAATGCCTATCAAGGCGCTGGTAATGAGTAGTTCGGGTAATTTGATAGCGAAGCAGCAATAAAAGAGGGCTGGATCAAAGATATTGATCCAACCCTTTCCTTGCCCGAATAAAATTCTGTTCATGCAAGCGTCCCATCAGTCGTTGGAAGTTTTGATCATGCCGGCTTTGGTCGTTTTGTCGGTGCCATAGGTGCAAAACAGGTATGGCAAAGCGGCCTTCCTTACGCTTAATGCCGTTATGTATCAGACGAATCACCAAATCAGAATCTTCATAGCCCCAACCTTCAAAAAGTTCATCGAAGCCGTTAACCTCGACAAAGTCATTTTTCCAGATGGCCAGGTTACAAGTCATCGCTTTTTGCCAGCGGCTTGGCTGAGTTAGCCGTAGCCGTCCCAAGGGCAAGCGTATCAGTGGAGTGATTCTATTTATCTTGTTTGTGAGCCACTGCGAAATAAAATAAGTTATTGATTGATTATATAGAGAAATATTCTCATTCAGGACTTCCCGGGTAAAGCTTTCAGTCAAGAGTATGCGGTTTCCAGGGACAAAGTGGTCTTTAGCGGCCAGACGGCGATGAGTCTTGATAAAGTCCGGGAAAACTATGCAATCCCCGTCGATAAAAATCAGGTAATCGCCTTGACTGCGAGCCACTGCTTTATTCCGGATTGTGCCGGCTCTAAAGCCCTGGTCGTCATGACGGATGTGTTGTATCGGTATTGAACTGCCGGCGTAACGATTTGTTATTAATTTCGCAGTCGCATCAGTTGACCCATCGTCCGCGACAAGAATTTCGAAATTTCTGTCTTCCTGGCTTAAAAGGCTTTGTAAACTGGCCGCCAGTGCTTCTGGCCAGTTATAGGTTGTGATAATGACGGAAATCAGACTCATGCCTTCGGCTCCTTGCCATGCTGCATATCCAGCAGCTTCAGATATTTATAATAAGTCCCTTCGGCATTGGATATCGCGAGCATGAGGCCTTGCTCTCCATCCAGAAAAGCGGCTTTCAAACAGTAAGTGCGAAAAAATGTCCAGAATCCTTTAACTATTGCTTGTAGTAGAGTGGTTCTTTTTCCGGCCAAGTACAATTTTTCAGCACCCAGTGATGAATAACTGTTGATTTTATGCAGAACTTCATTCGGATCGACAAAAGCCTCATGAAGCAGAGGCGTTGTTAAGCGCTGAACAGTGCCGTCGACAATGATGCGCTCGTGGACCAGGTCTTCGGTAAAACGTCCGCGCTCGCGTTGAAATAGGCGCAGGACATGATCAGGCCACCATCCGCCGTGCCTGATCTGTCTGCCGCAATAGCTCGAAAGGCGGGGTATCTCAAAGCCGGCTATGTGGGTGTGGCTCATGGCTTGTTCAAGTGCTTTTCTCAGTTCAGGCGTTACTTGCTCGTCGGCGTCTATGGATAAAATCCATGGTTGGGTTGCTTTATCGACGGCGCGCTGTTTTTGTATGCCGAATCCGGGCCAGTCGGTTTCAAAAACCTTATCGGTATAGCGGCGGCAGATGGCGACCGTGTTGTCTTCACTGCCTGAATCCAGAACAATAATTTCATCCGCCCACGCGACAGACTCTAGGCAACGGGCAATATGCGCGGATTCATTTTTAGTGATAATAACTACGCTGAGCATGGTTTTGTCTTGAATGGCAGCGTTGAAAAGCATAAGGCTATAATGGCGCTAAACCAGTGCCCTTCGGTGAAGTCGAGAATTGTGGAGTTAAAAAGACTGTTGATGGCAAGCGCAACCAATACGCCCTGAGCGAACCACTGGTATTCATTGAGCAGTTTTAGCGAGCATTGGTATTGGCTGAACAAAAAAGCTAAAAATAATAACAGGCCGAGTATGCCGATTTGTACGGTAATCATCAAATATTCATTGTGAGGATTGTTGGATGCAATGTCGGCCTTTGCAGCCACTCTGCTATATTCGACCGGATAACTGCCGGTTCCATGGCCCAGCCAGGGTTTTTCGGCGATGAGCGCCAGTGAGTGTTTCCAGAAAGTCAATCTTTGCCCCATGGATGTGTTCGTTTCACCGGTTTCGGAATGCAAATAGTTTTGGGTTTGCGAAAAGCCTTCATTGATGCGGTTTGCTCTATCGGAACAGGTGATAAACAGGAAAAGTAGTGCAAACGTAGCGGTAATAAGCAATACCGCCTTTTTTGCGCTGAACCGCTGGATATAAAAAAGCAGCATTAATAGCAGAAAGATCAATTGACCGGTGCGGCCGGACACGAGGAAGAACAAATTGTGAATGCATAGAACCAATAAAGCGATATAGAGCTTGCCGTATTTGCCCTCTTGCAAAGACTTATGCATGCAGAAAAAAGCAAAAAAAGCGATTAAAAGGCTGTGAGTGATTCGGTTCTTGATAGAGGGGTCTTCCGGCTGCATATAATCGATCATGCCGAAATAAATAGCATAAGAGCCCAGCAGCGTCACAATAGAGGCAATAATGAAGGCATTCCATGCCCAATGTCTGATAAATTCAGATTGAAAAAATGGCGGCAAGATGGCCAGTAGCAAGAGTTCACGATATTTGCTGAGTGTGGAAAAGGCATTTACGGGGGCGGCCGTGCTGTAGGTAACGCCTAAAGCCAGATAAAGAAATAGTAATACAGCAAATAAGATTACCGGATTCTGCTTTATGAACATCGGTAGAGTCATAAATTGCGCCGAGCTTACCCATAAAAAGGCTAATGCAATTGAAAGCACAACCGTTAAAGCGGTAGAAAAAGGCAGGGTCAATATCAATAAAATGGCAAGATAGCCACCGATATCAATGATTAAAGGCTGGGATTTAAAAAACAGTTTTTTAAAGGGCATGAGTCGCTTGTTAAAGTTGGAATGGCTCTAATTTAAGACCTTCAGAATGTCTTTCTTAACAGTTTCAGGACTGATATTTTCCAGACAAGCGCTACGGCTTTGTCGATTTCGGTCACAACCTTCCTGATGGCAAGGCACGCAATCTGCCACGCCCTGAATTAAATAGACATTATTCACCTGTTGGTTGCCCAGTTTCTGAAAAGGATTTGCGTCATTGCTGTAATTGATGGGCCAGGGTGCCCATTTAACCGGATTCGTAGGCCCATAAAGCGCGATCACAGGCGTTGCCGTAGCGGCGGCCAAATGGGTTATGCCCGTGTCGGGGCCGATGTATAATTTTGCCTTGCTGATAATGTAGGAAAGTTGAGAAACCGTGGTTTTGCCTGCCAGATTTGTGACCTCTACCGATAATCGTTGGTAGATGCGCTCTACATAGTCAATTTCTTCCGGCGCCGGGCCGCCCGACAAAATAACCTTTAAGCCTGTCTCCTGGAGAAATTGTGCTATTTCAACCCAGCCATCGATGGTCCAGCGTTTATAATGCCACATTGGATAGGCATGAATGACGGCATAGGCTGAATGATTGGCTGGCAAGAGCGGTATTTGATTATCGGCCGGGCACGGAGGGACCAACGCATGAGCTCTGGGGATGCCTAAGAGATCTGCCAGTTTCAATAATTGCAGCACGGTGTGGGTATTTTCATCATCGAATTCAGTCCAATATTGAATAAAATTGCGTTTCCATCCACCTTTTTGATCTTTTTTCGGCACTACTGCAACACGCACGGGGGCGGCTAGAAAACCATAGATAAATGGACGGTCTCCTGTTTGCGTAATGACGGCCAGGTTATATTTTCTGAATAGTATCGAAATCAGGCTTCGGTAATCTGCGCGTGACGGACGTAAAGGTGTGGTTATTATTCGAGCGATATCCGGATTGCCCTCCATCATGGCGGCCGTATTACTGTAAACCAATACATCAATTTGAGCCTGGGGGTATGCCTCCCGTAGCGAGTGGATCAATGGCGTGGTCAGTAAAACATCACCCAAATGACGTAGGGCAATGACCAATATTCTGGCGGGAGGTGCTAACGGTGGTTTTTTTTTCATTCGGCGGTGGATTTCAACCTTTTGGTAATTCCACTGTATTTTACAGTCTTGTCACGGAATGTGTATAGCGTTGGCGCCAGATGAAACCGGGTTGATAAGGTCATCAGATAAAAGGTCATTACGGTCTTTTTAATAAGGATGGTAATATTTCGCTCATTTAGACGTCATTAAGTACTGTCGCGGCATATGAATATATGAATTTTAACAGGGTATGAAAAAAGAATCTGAAGCAAGCATTCAAATATATAAGCGGTTATTAAGCTATGTAAAACCACATCGAGGCCTTTTTTTCATCAGTATTCTAGGTTTTCTGATTTATTCAGCTACTCAGCCGTTATTTGCGGCATTGATCAAACATATTATCGATACGTTGCAAACTGAAGCGCGCGAGGGAATGTATTACTTGCCGTTATTCTTCAGCGGTTTGATCATCGTGCGAGGAGTGGGCGCTTATTTAGGCAATTATTTTCTGGCTAAAGTCTCCTGTAATGTCGTGCACGCGTTGAGGTGCGAAATCTTTGACCATTACGTATGCCTGCCTACCGCTTATTTTGACGCAAATAATAGCGGTTATATGATTGCAAGGGTCACCAATAATGTGGGCGAGGTTACCAAGGCCACTACCGATGCAATACGTACCTTTGTTAGAGAAGGCTTAACCGCAGTTGGTCTGCTGGGCTATTTGTTCTACTCAAACTGGATGTTATCGATGGTTTTTGTCGCCATAACACCGGTTATTGCCTTGCTAGTCAGTTATGTCAGCAGGCGGTTGCGTACCATCAGCAAGAAAATTCAGCAATCGATAGGCGATATAACCCATATTACTTCGGAACTGGTAGGCGGCCATCGAATCGTGCGCAGCTATGGCGGCGAGGACTATGAGCGCCGGCGGTTCCGGGAAAGCAGCTTGAATAATCGGCGGCAATCGTTAAAGCTCGCCACGACGCAAGCAGTGCACAATCCGATCATACAATTCATTATTGCCATAGCCTTATCGCTTTTAATGTATATGGCATTGTTTTTCATGAAGCAATCGAGTACGGGGGAGTTTGTAGGCTATTTGACGGCGGCATTTTTATTGCCTCGACCCGTCAGGCAGTTAACCGAGATCAACGGCGACATCCAAAAAGGTATTGCGGCGGCCGAATCCTTGTTCGAGGTTTTGGATGAGCCGGCAGAGCAAAATGACGGCACTTATCAAATCGATCGATGCAAGGGCTTGTTGGAATTCAAAAACGTATCTTTTCAATATCCTGGCGCCAACGAGTTGGCATTAAGGAACATCAGCTTCAAGGCCGAACCGGGACAGACTATCGCATTGGTTGGAGCTTCCGGCGGCGGCAAAAGCACATTGGCTAATCTGATTTCCCGTTTTTATATGCATAAAACAGGCGATATATTGCTCGATGGCGTTGAAATTAATACTTATGAATTAACGAATTTAAGAAAACAGCTGGCGCTCGTTAACCAGCAAGTCACTTTATTCAATGATACGATAGCCAATAATATCGCCTACGGCACGCTGGCAGATACCGATAGAAACGATATTATTGCCGCTGCAACCGATGCTTACGCGATGGAGTTCGTCAGTAAACTGGAGTCGGGCCTTGATACCGAGATAGGCGAAAACGGCGTTAAATTGTCGGGTGGGCAAAGGCAACGATTAGCCTTGGCAAGGGCGCTATTGAAAGATGCGCCAGTTCTGATATTGGATGAGGCTACTTCGGCATTGGATACCGAATCGGAGCGCTATATACAGGCGGCCTTGCAAAAAGTCATGAGCAACAGGACAACGCTGGTGATCGCTCACAGACTATCAACGATAGAAAGCGCTGATCTGATTTTGGTTATCGATCATGGCCGGATTGTGGAAAAGGGGACTCATAGAGAACTCATCGAGAAAAACGGCGCTTATGCCCGGCTGCATCAAATGCAGCACAGGAATATCCGGGATAAAGCGATTGCCGATTGATCATGCTGAATTTTTAAGTAAAAACACTATTTTTAGTGATGCGGAAAAGCCTTTTAAGGCTATGAGGAAATTATTTTGAAAGCATTTATTTCTGAGCTTGAAGAGCACAGAGAAATGATGACGCGTTTAGCCGATTGTTCCAAGGAGATAGAGGAGGCTGGAGCGCTGTTGATCAATACGCTAAAGAAAGGCGGAAAGGTTTTATTATGCGGTAATGGCGGCAGCGCCGCTGATTGCCAGCATATTGCGGCGGAACTGGTGGTCAGATACGAAAAAAAACGACGGGCGCTGGCGGCTATTGCTTTAACGACGGACACTTCCATTTTAACAGCGCATGCCAATGATTTTGAGTTCGAAACGGTTTTTTCACGTCAGGTGGAAGCCCTCGCCAGCGAAAAAGACTGCTTGGTGGCCATTTCCACATCGGGGCGCAGCAAAAATATTCTGAAAGCGGTTGAAGTTGCTGAATCCAAAGGCATGGCGGTTATTGGTTTAACGGGCGGCGAAGGCGGCGAATTGTGCAGGCAGGCTACGCTCTCGATTAGGGTACCCTCGACTGTGACGGCAAGAATTCAGGAGGCGCATATATTGATAGGCCACTGGTGGTGCGGTGTGATTGAGGAGGCAGTAAATGTTGGCAGCAGCGCCTGAATTCGGTCAGGCTCATATTATTGTCATGGGCGATGTCATGCTGGACCGCTATTGGTCGGGACAGGCGAGCCGGATTTCGCCTGAAGCGCCCGTGCCGGTGGTTCGGGTAAAAAATATCGAAGATCGTATTGGCGGGGCGGGTAATGTCGCACTGAATATCGCCAGGTTAGGCGGCCGAGTTACATTACTGGGCGTCATTGGCGATGATGTCGAGGGCGGGATTCTGCGTAAATTGCTGGAAGCGGAAGGCGTCGCCTGTGATTTTGTGGTCGAGCCTAGCATTCGCAGTATCTGTAAACTGCGGATCATGGCGCAGCATCAACAACTGATTCGGCTGGATTTCGAAGAAACGCCTTTGAATGTTAATAAAGAAGCTTTATTAACACGGCTCGCGCGGCATCTGCCCGGAAGCGATGCGGTTGTTTTCTCCGATTACGGCAAAGGCACCTTGACGCATGTGCCGGAATACATAGCACAAGCCAGGCAGGCAGGCGTCAAGGTTCTGGTCGATCCTAAAGGCGTTGATTATGAGCGCTATGCACAAGCCGATGTCATAACGCCAAATCTGTCCGAATTGCAGGCCGTAGTCGGCGTATGCGCCGACGAAAACGGCTTGATTGAAAGTGGCCGGTCGTTGTTGAAACGACATCAAATCGGCACGCTGTTGTTGACGCGCGGCGAGGCCGGCATGACGCTGATACAGGATGCGCATGTACATTCCCTTCCGGCTCAAGCCAAGGACGTGTTCGACGTAACCGGGGCGGGCGATACGGTCATTGCGGTGATGGCTTTAGCCGTGGCGATTGGTAAAACGCTGCATGATGCAATGTATCTGGCCAATCTGGCTGGTGGTATTGTCGTTGGCAAGCTTGGAACCTCGACTGTCTCCCTATTGGAATTAATGCGGGCCATGCATGGCGAACGCGATTCGCAATACGGTGTTGTTTCGGAAGAGGAATTAGCTCGGATTATTGACAGAGCAAAAGCCAATGATGAACGGATCATTATGACTAACGGCTGTTTTGATCTACTGCATGCCGGTCACGTTACTTATCTGGAGCAGGCCAAGGCTTTGGGTGATCGATTGATTGTCGCGGTTAATTCGGATGCGTCGGTCAGGCAGCTTAAAGGCGATACGCGTCCGATTAATCGTTTGCAAGAGCGCATGATGGTTCTTGCGGCCTTGGCCTGCGTGGACTGGGTCGTGTCGTTCGAAGAGGAAACGCCAGAGCGCTTGTATTGCAAACTATTACCTGATGTCATCGTTAAAGGTGGAGATTATCGTCCCGAAGAGGTTGCCGGAGGGGATTGCGTTATAAAAGCGGGAGGCGAAGTGAAGATTTTACAATTTGTTGACGGTCAATCGACAACGGCCATGATTAAGAAAGCGAGGGGGGAGGAATGATTGTTGTTACCGGTGGTGCGGGGTTTATTGGCAGTAATATTGTTCGTGCGTTAAACGAACGCGGAGAGAGCAATATATTGCTGGTCGATCATCTGGTTAACGGCCGAAAAATGCATAACATTGCTGATCTGGATATTGCCGATTACATGGACAAGGCGCAATTCATAGAAAAAATAGAGTCGCCAACTTTTTTAAACGACATTAAGGCGGTTTTTCATCAGGGGGCTTGTTCCGCGACCACGGAGTGGAATGGTCAGTTCGTCATGATGAATAATTACGATTATTCAAAACGCCTGTTGCACTGGTGCATCGCCAAAAATGCGGCTTTTATGTATGCATCATCGGCCTCGGTTTACGGTAATGGCGAACATGGTTTTCGTGTCGATCGTAAATGCGAGCATCCGATCAATATGTATGCCTATTCAAAATTTCAATTCGACCAATATGTTCGACAGTTACTGCCCAATACGAAGAGCCCGATTGTCGGGTTTCGCTATTTCAACGTCTATGGTCCGAGAGAGCAACACAAAGGCTCAATGAGCAGCACCGCATTTCACTTTAACCGCCAGGTTATAGAGCAAAAGCGGGCTAAGCTGTTTTCAGGTTGTGACGGTCTGGCAGATGGCGAGCAAAAGCGAGACTTTGTTCATGTTGATGATGTGGTCGATGTTAATTTGTGGTTCCTGGATCATCCGGACCGGCACGGCATTTATAATGTCGGGACCGGGCAAGCGGAGACATTTAATACCGTCGCGCGATCGGTCATCGAATGGCATAAGGAGGGGAGCATCGAATACATTCCTTTTCCCGAGCATTTAAAAGGCGCTTATCAGAGTTATACGCAGGCGGATATTTCCGGTTTAAGACAGGCTGGATATAGCAAGGCGTTTATGGGGGTTAAGGAAGGCGTTACCCGATATTTGAACTGGTTAAATTCAGCAGCTAATAAATATTGGCCGGAACAAAAATAATTGCTTGACGATTAAAAAAAGATCGGTAGAATATGCCCTTCTTTCGGCGGCAGGTTGTCCGGAAGGGGTTCAGGGACAGAAAAAAAGTTGACACTGAGGTTGACAAGCAGAGCGGATCGGTTATAATGGTCGGCTCTTCGGGGTTGAGCGATTGGCTCCGGTTTTTCAGGATGAAAAATAAAAGCAACAAGGGGTTGACAACGGGTTTTGACTCTGTATAATAGTCGGACTCAGCGGGGCTTTAAGCTCCACGCTCTTTAAAAGTCAGATCAAAATAATTTGTGTGGGTGCTTGTGATGATTATTTTAGTTGTAATAAATAATCGAGCAAGAACAAACACGTCGATTCAACATTTACGTTAAGTTTTTGGTCGAGCCAAGATTGGTCACTCATCTT
>NZ_JQKS01000052.1:0-16665 GCF_000746145.1 Methylobacter sp. BBA5.1 | reverse complement strand
AACAAATGCCCCGATCATGGCATGGATGGTTTCAAGCGCTACGTGGCCCTCGCCATCGTGGCACGCAATATTCAGCGTTTGGGCGCCATGCTCCGCGAGCAAGAACAACAAGAAGCCGCTCGACGACGAGGCCCTTACAAAAAAGCGGCCTAAAGGCACGACTGGTGGCGGAAAAAAGGACGAAACACGGGAAAGGTGCGGCCAAAATTCGCCCGGAATAGCGGATTTGCACCATTGAGCACCACCAAAAGAGGAAATTGACTGACCTGCGCCGAAAAATGGCTGGAGTTAGGCTCAGTGAGTTGGCAGAATCATGAAAAAAAGCGAGTTTTCTTTCAGGCACTACATAACCACTGATCACGGATACTTTTCCAGCTTTTTCCACGCAAAGCTGACGATAGAGATTATCGGGCGTATCCAGCCCCGGAATACCGCCGGCCAAAATGCCCGCGTTTCGAAACGCCATGGATGCGTGCGTGGAGCAATTCCAGCCCAGAATATGGAACGATCCGGGATCGGCCATCATATCCGCCCAGGCCCGATCAAAAGCACGCGCCTCGGCCGCGGAAACCTGAACGAACAAGACCGTTGATATGGTCCCCGTGCCCCGCGCGACCGTCATATCGACATAGTTGGCACGAGCCCGTGAAAGCCCGGCAAAATCATAAACGACACCGGTCATGCCCATGCCGCTGGAGTTAGAGGAATTTGCGCTGCGCCTGCTTGACTCCCCAATACCCGACGAAGCGCCGCCGCTGCTGCCATCATTTCCCGTACCGAAAAATCCGATGGGAGCACCATTTGACAGAATGCAATCAGCGTGTTGTTCCATAACGCCCGGAGCATGGCTATGGGATGTTTTCCCACGAACGATAAGAGCGACCCGGTCGCCGGAAAAAGTAAAAGTAGATGCGGTCATTAAACAAAAGCTCCCTGTTTGAAGAATAATGAATTTTGCCAAGCCAATATGTTTTTAGGCGCGTGATTTATGGCCTTTTATTTTTTAACTAATCGGACTTAGGCAATTTGTGAAAATAGAACACAAACCCTGTTAAGTCAAACTGGACAATAAAAACCTCCAAAGGACTTTTTGGCCGTTTCCATAATCCTCGTCCATACCTTCTGCGATACAGGCTGGCGGAATAATTTTGATACGTTATCGGATGGATTTTATCTTGGCGGGAACTGAGCCAGAACGCCGGACCAGACGGTTCAGGTCTATGTAGCGGCAGACTAGAGGACGAGGCAATATCATACGGCCCTACTACCGTTTGTGATCAATGGGCCTGGTCAACCCAGCCCATTTTCTTGTGCTTGAATGTGAATTGCAAGGCTGTCGCGAATGGCGTGCACATCTAGAAAAGAAGGTTGCCAAAAAACCGATCATGCCTGCCTTATCTTATGCCGCATCCCTGTGTCAGGGCTATTCCCTGCCCTGTTTCACCGACACGCTTGGGCCGCTGAAATCCAATACGATCCATGTGGAGCCAAACTATAGTTGAATTTTATTAACCGCTCAATCCGACTGCGGGAAGTTGTCATTCATTTTGTGACGAACATCACGGTTTATTACTAAGTGGTGGTATGTATGGGAGCAGGACCGTTCAGGATCAATCCTGTTAAACGAGGAATACGTAATTGGGTCTGGCTGGTCAGGTAAGGTGCCGTGCAGAGGCCGAGCCCTTGGAACTCATGATCCTGCGTGGGAACCGGTAATTCTTTCACAGTCCCGGTATGCATTCCCACGCCGGAGCTTGGAACGAGTAATATTATGTAGGTGCGAATTCATTCGCACTAAAATGCGTAACCGACGAAGTAGCGAGCGCCCCTGGTACCCACGATCCTCCGTGGGAACCGATATTCTTTCATAGCCTCGGTATGCAACGAGCAATGTTATGTAGGTGCGAATTCATTTATGCCCTATGGGTACTTGTGCCCTTCAGGATATTCGCACTGAGCGGAAGCCTTTTGAGGCGCAAGTGAATTCGGCCCTAAGGGTTCGGCTAAAAATGACTGCCTGAAATTAGCTCGCGAACGATGCGCCTCCTGTCGTCGGCACATCCTAATAGCTCTGAATAGGAAAAAATCGGTGAGATTGGTTGACTTTGAACAGAGTATCTACCAAGTTCTTCATGGTGTGCATTTTTGCACTCCCACGGTTGTTCTGGCGAATGTCTTTCAGCTTCCCATCCATCAGGAAGATCAACTAATTCATCGAGAGATGGATCTCTTTCAACTAAATGACCTATTCCAACTAAATGGCCATCATCACTATGATCATTTCCTCCACACAGGCATTGCCAATCTCCGTCTTCGTGAACAACAAGCAAGATCGGCCTGGTAGCTTTAAAAACATGAGGGCAAACAAATACCCCAAGATCCGAGTTAAATTTCATTATCGCCATTTCAAGCAGACCAGTAATATTACGGAACATTACGGTTTTAAGGCTCCGTTTGTTGGTAGATTGCCAAAGCAAATCCAGTCTACGCGCTACTTTGGTTTATGCTTATACCCCGTTAAAGGTGCAGTTGTGATGATAAAGACATCATGCACTTCAATCTCTTCACGTATCATTTCCAAGGCTCTTGCATTATTTATCGCTGCTTCAGTCTCGGATACTGGCGGATCAACACCATCCCATATACAATCAAGGCGAGCTTCAAAGCCAGGATTGTGCCATATTCCTCCTTCGATTCTTACCACTACAAGGCCATGCTCAAGAGCCTTGTTGCAAACCTCTTGAGCTGCGTTAGGCGTTAGTTTCATAACGACCGATCCATTCAACTCAAAAAAATCAATTGAAGAATCATATAATCGTGCCCTATCGACTTTCATTTTCAGAACCTCACTTAATCCAATTTATTCGGCCGTCTGGAATCCAAGTTGGATCATTTCTATCACTGACCTGTACGACTTCTCCAGTACGGTCATTGACAACAACATATCCATCCTTTGTCCCATAAACTGTAGCCGTATCATTTCTACCTTGACCGTCAGGAGTCTTTTTTGGGCTACGCTTATCTGCCGATGTCCCCGCCGCCTCATCATTTACTAAATCTTTAACGTCCTGTTCAGTCCATCCCCTCTCACCTAGTTGATCCTTAATTTTATCATCAAAGATTGGTTCCTTATCTGTATCATCACTTGCTTCATTGAACATACGATCAATACAACCCTGAATAGCTTTCTTACATAGCTCAGGATTAATTGCGCAAAGAACCGCACCTGCTGCTGCACCAGCAGCCGCGCAACTAACCGGCCCTATTCCCGGTATAAAACAAACGGCAGCAGCGGCAGCCTCGCCTTTAGGATCAATCCAATTTAGCGGATCATTTCCGACATAGGTATAAGCATTCAACCCGCCCTTAAGCCCAATCGGATCGGAGGTAATATACCGGCCGGTCTTGGGATCATAATAGCGCTGCCAGTTGTAGTGCAGGCCCGTCTCCCGGTCGAAGTACTGCCCCGGAAAGCGCAGGTTGACCTGGATAGATTTATTGCCTTTGCGGTGTTTATGATGTTCTTCGTCCTCATCATGGTCTTCGTGATCGTCATGATCCTCGTCGTCATCCACGTGCTGGCTGTCATGTTCCTCATCCTCATGCGCGTCCTGAGCCACTAGCGTGCCGCCCAGATCATTGCCGAAAGCGTCGCTGTCCCAGCGCCAGACGATATCCCCCTTGTTGTCGGTGCCGAGCCTCGGGGTGTCGAGGTGGTCCGTATGCAGATAGACGAGCTTAGCGTTGTTGCCATGGCCATGACCGCCCAGTTGCGCCAGCGGACGGTTGTCCAGCCAGACGTAGGCTTTGAGTGCCCTGCCTTTGCCGGTGGTTTCGGCCAACAGTTGGCCGTTCAAATCGTAATGGTAAACGATGACCTGTGGCTTTTGGCCCGGCAGTTCCTTGCGCGTGCGCTGGCCCTGGGCGTTGTAGCGGTAGACGGCCATGAGGCGCTCGCCCTGGTAGACCTTGGCCAGCCGGCCCTGGGCGTTGTACTCGAAGCGCCGGCCCTGAGCATCGCTGAGGGTGTTTCCGGCGGCATCGAGGCTGAAGGCTTGGGCGTCGATGCCGATCAGGCGGTTGCTGCCGCTTTCATAGCTATAGCCCTGGCTGAATGATGTGCCGGTTTGGCTCAGGCGGTTGCCGTTGCCGTCATAGCCGTAGTCCTGGCTGTCGTTGGCACGGGCTTCCTGCGCCAGGCGGTCCAGGGGGTCGTAGCCGTAGTCGGTGCTGGCGGCGGCCTCGTTGCGGTTGATGAGGTTGCCGTTACCGTCGTACTGGTAGCACCGGGGCGGCAGATCGCCCAACTGCTGGCAGGTCAGGCGGCCGTTGGCGTCGTAGTCGCGGGTCTCCTGCAGGCCGTTGCCGAAGGTCATGGCGGTGAGCCGGTGGTCGGCGCGGTAGCCGATCCGGTCGGCCAGGATCAACGGCTTGTTCGGCTTGCCGGTGGCGACTTGGCTGATGCGGCCGATGGTATCGCGCTGGTAGCGGACCTCGCGGCCATCGGGGTAGCGGAGGCCGGTCAGGCGGTTGCCATTATCGTAGCGGTAGCCGGTGATGTAGGTCTGACCCAACTCCATTCTACGCTGTTCGATCACATTGCCGTGGCTGTCGTAGCGGTAGGCGGTCACGCCGCTTTCGTCTTCGATGCGGCACAGACGGCCGATACCGTTCTCGCACTGGTCGTAGGTGTAGGCGACGTCGTCGGCTTCGCCGTCGTGGTCGATGCTGAGCAGACGGTTCAGGGCGTCGTAGCGGTAGCGAGCGGTGATGCCGCGGGCATCGGTACGGCTCAATGGGTTACCGGCCGGGTCATGGGTATAGGCCAGACTGCCGCGATCCGGGCTGTCTTCGTTGAGCAGGTGGCCGAGGCCGTCTCGCTGGTAGTCGGTCCGGTGGTTTTCGGGATCGGTGACGCCGAGCAGGTGGTCGGCGCCGTCGTAGTCGTAGCGCGTGAGGCCGGCCAGGGCGTTTTGCTGTTTGATCAGCCGGTTCAGGCCGTCGTAGCGGTACTGGCTGGGGTTGCCGTTCGGGTCGGTGGCGCCGGTGCGGTTGCCGTTGGCGTCATACTGGTAGCTGGCGGCGTTGCCGTAAGGGTCCAGTATCCGGCTCAGCCGGCCGAAGCCGTCTAAGCCGGCTTTCTGCAGGCGCGCGAGCTGGCCGTCCGGGTCTTTGATCTGTTGTTCGAGGCGGTTGCCCAGCGCGTCCAGGCTGTAGTCCTGGCGGTTGCCCAGGTTGTCGGCGACGGCGATCAGCCGGTGCGCGGCATCGTACGTGTAATAAAGCTGCTCGCCGCCGGGCAGTTGAATATGGACGGGCTGGCCGGCGTCGTCATAGTCGATGCTCGTGGTCTGATCGCCGTCGGTGCGCGACAGCAACCAGCCGCGCGCATGGTAAGCCAGTTCCGTGACCTGACCGTTGGGATCGATGATTTTCAGCGGATGACCGTGCCGATCGTAAGCAGTGAGGCGAGTCGTGTGGCCCAGGGCGTCGGTGACGGTGGCCAGGTTGCCTTCCTCGTCGTAGCTGTAGCGAGTGCTGTCATCGACATCGGTGCGCGGACCATCGGCCAGGGTGATCTGGCCGTGGGCGTTGTAGGCGAAGGTCCAGTTGCGGCTGGCAGCCGTGGCGCCCGTGTCGTTTTCGGTGCGCCGGATCAGGTTGCCGTGGTCGTCGTAGTCGAAGGTAGTCACACGGCCCGGCTCGGTGAGCTTAACCGGCAGCCGGAAGTCAGGGTGCCAGTCGGTGGTAATGGTGCGCGCCTCGGGTTTGCCGGCGGCTTCGGTGCGGCGGGTTTCGAGATTACGCGCCAGATCGTACTGGTAGGTTGTTTTGTTACCGTTGAAGTCGGTGCTGCTGATCAGGTTGCCTTCATTATCGTAGTTCATGGCGCGCGTAGCGCTGACGCAGTCAGGGCAGCTTTGCTTTTCGAAGGCGGTGTGTGCGACACCGAGGTAGGTGCGGTACGAGTAGAGTCGCTTAGCGCCCAAGGCGTCCATGACGGTAGTCTGGAGGTTAGCCCGGTCGTAGGTCAGGCTGACTTTTTCGACGCCGCCGGCGTGTTCGGAACTGATGGCCCAGCCGTTGCTATCATAGGTCCAGCTGGCGAAGCGTACGCCGTTTTCGTCGATGAGGCCGGTCAGCGCGAGTGGCCAGCCGGGATTTTCGTACCGGTATTGGCGGCGGTTGCCGTCCGGATAGATGACAGCGCTCAGGTTGTTGGCGCTGTCATAGTCGTAGCGGTAGCGATTGCCGGCCGGGTCGGTGATGGTGCTGATGCGGTTCTGGCTGTCGTAGGCCAGTTGCAGCGTGCGCCCGAACGGATCGGTGACGGTGCTGAGCCGGCCGGTGCCGTCATAGGCCAGGGTTTGCGCCAGGCCGGCGCGATTGACGATCGTGCGCAGCCGGCCGTCGGCGCCATAGGTTTCCATGCCGTCCCGGCCGTTGGTGTAGTGCCAGCCGCCGTCGGGCAGGGCTTCCAGCTTGCTGTGCACGTCGGCGTCGGGACGCCAGGCGCCGCCGACCAGTTTGAAGGTAAAGGTTTTCTCATCGGCGCGGATCACCTTGACCAAGGTGGCGGAAACCGGTTCGATGCGACCGCCGTAACTGAAGCTCCAGTGGGCGCCGAAGGAACCGTTGGTGATGCCGGATTGGCTGTTGTAAGCGCGCACGAGTTGCAGCGGGAACGGGCCGGCGCCGCTATAATCAGTCTCATGCTGGAATTTGTTGCCAGTGCTGTTCTGGATCGGGTTACCGGAAGTTTTCCCGACCGTGCATTGCTGGGCATTGCTGTCGACGCTGAAGCCGCGCTCTTTGGCCGGGTCAGGCGCCTGGCAGCGCGGGTCGAACTGGTCATCCCAGTCCGGCGGGTCGTTGTCGCCGTCGCAGGTGCCGGCCAGCGCCGGAATCGGCAACAAGGCGAGGGACAGGGGCAAACCCCAAGAAGCGGCTAGGGAACATAGCAGGCCCAGCAGCCAGCAGGCGCGCCAGGTCTTGACAAGACGGGGTAAGGTATCCATGTATAGGCTCTCACTACAGTGAAGGTGGTGATCCTAAGGGATCCGCGTCTGTCCACCTTGCCCATGATGCGTCCCTGTGTTCGGGCGCCCCTGCCCGCTGCCGCCGACCTTTAGAGCCAACTAAAATTCCACATTATCCCTGTTTTTTTAGCATAAGCGAATTCAACCAGCCACTCAACATGGAAGCAGGAGGCAATTGACAGATTTGTGAGAATGTCACGGTTTATGACAAAAAATGCCGCTTATCGCTAATATCAATTGATTGCACATCAGGCATTTGAGGCGCTTTGCGCGTAATAAGCCAAAGCAGAAAAAAGCAGCAGATTTTTCCTCACTATAAAAGCACGAGTGAATAAATAAGCCCTACGCCAGCACAGGCGGCAATAACCGGAACAATACCGACGTTAAACCGGAACAAGGCGATGAACGCGCTGATCCCGATCAGGCCTGACAGCCAGTCAAACGCCCCATCCAAGCCCTGCGGCCACAGCACATGATAGGCGAAAAAACAGGCCAGATTGACGATCACGCCGACCACAGCCGCGGTGATGCCCATTAACGGCGCCGTAAACTTCACATCATGGCGCGTCGCTTCTACGGAAGGGCCGCCCAGGAAGATAAACAGAAAAGACGGCAAAAAAGTGAATAATGTGGCTACTGCCGCCCCGGCCATGCCCGCCAGGGGCTGCAACTCCGGACCGAAAATCTCCTTGCTCCAGCCGCCGACAAAACCGACGAACGCAACGATCATGATCAAGGGCCCCGGCGTGGTCTCGCCCAGAGCCAGCCCGTCTATCATCTGCGTGCCGGTCAGCCAGGCATGCTGCTCGACTCCGCCCTGGTAGACATAGGGCAACACCGCATAAGCGCCGCCGAAGGTCAGCAAGGCCGCCTTGGTGAAAAAACAGCCCATTTGCGTCAATGTGCCGCTCCAGCCATAGCTTGCAGCCAGCGCCGCGATCACAATTCCCCACACCAACAGCCCCATGCAGGCAAACAGCAGCAGCCGGGACCATTTAAAGCGCGCATGATCCGGAATGGGTGTATCGTCATCGATCAGGGCGGGGCCATAGGATTTATAGGTAGAGGCATGATCGCCGCCTGCCTTGAAAGCATCGGGCGTGATGCGTGAACCCAGATAGCCGATCAGCCCGGCCGCGACGACGATCAAGGGAAAAGGCACATCGACGGCAAAAATCGCGATAAACGCCAGCAAGGCGATAGCGCGCAGGACATTGTTTCTGAGCGCCCGACTGCCGATCCGGTGCGCGGCAACGGCGACAATGGCCGTCACGGCCGGCTTGATGCCATACAGAATGCCCGCCACCGCCGGTACATCGCCGAATGCCAGGTAGATCCAGGTCAGCGCGCACAAAATGAACAGCGACGGCAGGACAAACAGCACGCCGGCCGCGACGCCTCCCCAGACGCCGTGCATCAGCCAGCCGATATAAGTCGCCAGCTGCTGCGCTTCAGGACCCGGCAGCACCATCGTGTAATTCAAGGCATGCAGAAAACGCTGCTCCGACATCCAACGGCGCTTTTCGACCAGTTCCTGATGCATCATGCTGATTTGCCCGGCTGGGCCGCCGAAGCTGATAAAACCCAGTTTAAGCCAGTAAAAAAAGGCTTCCCGAAAGGCGACCGGCAACGGTCGTTCGCTGACTGTTTCTGAAGTAATGGACATATAAGGATTTGATCGCCGTGGCCTGAATTTCGGCCACGGGCCGCAGGATTAGCCTTTACAAGGAAATTGCGCGGTTACCAACTGCCGGTATTCTGCATGGAAAACCAGGGCTCTTCAGGTGCCAGCGCATGGCCTTTCTGCAGCAGTTCGATGGAGATATTGTCGGGCGAGCGCACGAATGCCATGTGCCCGTCGCGCGGCGGGCGGTTAATCAGCACGCCGGCCTCCATCAGCTTCCGGCAGGTTTCATAGATATTGTCGACTTCAAACGCCAGATGGCCGAAATTGCGGCCGCCAGTATAGTCCTCGGTGTCCCAGTTATAGGTCAGCTCGATTAATGGCGCATGCGTTTTAGCGGCCAGTTCGGCATCGAGCGGCGCGTGCAGATAAACCAGCGTGTAACGGCCGCCGTCATCATCTATGCGGTGGGATTCGACCAGCCCCAGTTTGTTGCAATAAAAATCGAGCGATTCGTCCAGGTCGTGAACCCGAACCATGGTATGCAGATAGCGCATAACAAGGACCTCCTTCAAGATAAAATGAAACAACTCTGGCCATGCGGGTCAATCTTCCAGGGCATGGCCGCAGTATTTGCAAAAATCGGCATCGAAATCATGCCCGGTTTCACCGCAATCGGGACAGGCGTCGTTCCTGACTTTTTCCGCCGTATACGTCCTGATCAATTCGGCGCTATAGATGCCGGTAGGCACCGCGATAATGCCATAGCCCATGATCATGATCGTCGAGGCGAGCACTTGGCCCAGCGGCGTTTGCGGCGAAATATCACCATAGCCGACTGTCGTCAGCGTCACGATAGCCCAATAAACCGATATTGGAATACTGGTAAAACCGGCTTCCTTGCTTTCCACGACATACACCAGCGAGCCGAACACGATAACGAGCATAATCACGGAATAGAGAAATACCATGATTTTACGCAAGCTTTTACTCAATGCCGTCATCATGATCTGCGCTTCGTTCATATAAGCCGACAATTTAAGAATACGAAAAACCCGCAGCAACCGTAGAATGCGTATCGCGAGCATGGGCTGCGCGCCCGGAAACAGCAGAATCAGGTAACTGGGCAGTATCGACACCAGATCGACCAGGCCAAAGAAACTCTTGAAATACAGCCAGGGCCGCCTGACGCTGATCAGGCGCAACCCGTATTCCAGCGTAAACAGCAGGGTAAACCCCCATTCAAGGACATATAAAATTTGCGCGTACCGGTTTTGAACCGCTTCGACGCTGTCGAGCATGATCACAATCACGCTGCACATGATGCTGATGCTCAACAGGACATCAAACCCTCTGCCCATAGGCGTTTCGGCGCCGAAAATAATCGTATTCAGCCGTTCCCGCCACGGCGAGAGCGTATCGCCCTCGTTATAATGATGGCGATAAGTGGTTTTTGATGTTTTGATTGCCCGCATGATTTTTTTACAGTTGCCCGTACCTGAAACAATCGACCGTATGATCATTGACCATGCCGACCGCCTGCATATAAGCATAGCAAATCGTGCTGCCCACGAATTTAAAGCCGCGCCGTTTCAGATCCTTGCTCATTAAATCGGAGGCCGGCGTCGTCACGGGGATTTCGACCGCGCTTTTCCAGGCATTGCGCACGGGACGGCCATCGACAAACTGCCAGATATAGTCATCGAATGTGCCGAATTCCTGCCGGACCTTCAAAAAGGCCTGGGCATTGCCGACCGCGGCCTGCACCTTCAGCCGGTTCCTGACAATGTCCGGGTTGGCGAGCAACTCGTCGATTTTTATGGCGTCATAGCCGGCCATGATTTCGGCGTCAAAATCATCGAAAGCCTTTTTATAGCCGGCGCGTTTCTTCAGGATCGTGGACCAGCTCAAGCCCGCCTGCGCGCCTTCCAGTACCAAAAACTCAAACAGCAGCCGGTCATCATGCACGGCAACGCCCCACTCAAAATCATGGTATTGTTCTTCCAGCGGGCTAGCCAATGCCCATGCACATTTTTCCATGGTGTTCTGACAATTTAAATGCAAAGTAAGGCGCATGATAGGCCTTGACCGAAGCCTGTGCAAATTCCAGATCCGTGGATTCGTTTGTTGACAACCGCCGCCTCAGATCGCATCATCGACCCCATTATCTGACTGAACCATTGATCCATGAGTACCGACACCCTGCAAATACGCCGTATCGCCATCGATACCTATCATGAAAACGTCGCTTATATGCACCGAGAATGCGGCATTTATCGTGCGGAGGGTTTCCAGGCGCTTTCCAAAATTCTGGTCAGCACCAATGGCGCCAAAGTGGTTGCCGTGCTCAATGTCGTCGATGATTCGTCGATCGTGTTGCCGGACCAGTTAGGCTTGTCCGAACAGGCCTTCGCGCAGCTCAATGTCGAAGAAGGCAGTCTTGTAACGATCAATCATGCCGAGCAGCCCAAGTCCATGGATGCGGTGCGCCGCAAAATCGAAGGCGAGCGGCTCGATCAGGATGACTTCATCGGCATTACTACCGATATCGCCGAAGCCCGTTATTCGAAAATGGAAATGGCCGCCTTTCTGGTAGCCACGGGGCAAAACAATCTGGACCGCGACGAGTTGTTCTTCCTGACCCGCGCCATGCTGCAATCGGGCGACAGCATCAACTGGCAGGAACCGCTGGTGGCCGACAAACATTGCATCGGCGGCATTCCCGGCAACCGTACCTCGATGCTGGTCGTGCCGATCGTCGCCGCGCACGGCATGCTGATCCCGAAGACATCGAGCCGCGCCATCACCTCGCCGGCCGGCACGGCCGATACCATGGAGATGCTGGCCGAAGTCAACCTGTCGCCCGATCAATTGCATGAAATCGTGCGCAAGGAACGCGGTTGCCTGGCCTGGGGCGGCACGGCCAGACTGGCGCCCGTGGACGACATGCTGATTTCCGTGGAACGCCCGCTGGGCATCGATTCGCAAGGGCAAATGGTGGCGTCCATTTTGTCCAAGAAACTCGCCGCCGGCTCCACCCATCTGCTGATCGATATCCCTGTCGGCCCCACGGCCAAGGTCCGGCACATGCGTCAGGCCCTGGCCCTGCGCAAACTGTTCGAATTCGTCGGCGACCGCCTCGATATCCATCTGGAAGTCATGATCACCGATGGCCGCCAGCCGGTCGGCCTCGGCATTGGCCCGGTACTGGAAGCCCGAGATGTCATGCAGGTCCTGCAAAATGATCCTGACGCGCCCACCGATTTGCGCCAGAAGTCCCTGCAACTGGCCGGCCGGATTATTGAATTCGACCCCGACGTGCGCGGCGGCCAGGGCTACGCCATCGCCCGCGACATCCTGGAATCCGGCCGGGCCTGGGCCAAGATGGATTCTCTGATTCAGGCGCAGGGCCCCAAACAGATCGACCTGCATCCCGGCAAGCTGTGTCATGAAGTCCATGCCGACCGCGACGGTTTCGTCACCAATATCGACAATTTCCAGATGGCCAAGATCGCCCGCCTTGCCGGTGCGCCCTTATTCAAAAGAGCCGGCGTCGACCTGTTTAAAAAGCTGGGCAGTCCGGTAAAAAAAGGCGAGGTTTTATACCGCGTTCATGCCGAATTCCCTGCCAATTTCTCGTTCGCCAAGAATCTGTCCACGCAGAATAACGGCTATACCATCGGCGATGACGAGCTGGCCCTTACCTCGCTGATCGCCTTCTAATCCGGAAACCAACCATGATCATACTCGCCTTCCCCGATTATCAGAGTCAGGCACAACGGCTTGCCACGCGCCTGAACGCCGAGCTGGCCGACGTCACGGTACACCACTTCCCGGACAGCGAGAGCTTTGTACAGTTACCGTCGCCGCTGCCGGAACATGTCATTATTTGCCGCAGCCTCAATCAGCCCAACGACAAGCTGATCGAGCTGCTGCTGTGCGCTTCCACGGCCCGCGAACTGGGCGTCAAGCGCCTGACCCTGGTCGCGCCTTACTTAAGCTACATGCGCCAGGACTTCGCCAACCAGCCCGGCGTGGCGGTCAGCCAGCGCATCATCGGCAAGATGCTGGCCGGCCTGTTCGACGACGTGCTGACCGTCGACCCGCACCTGCACCGCATCTCGTCACTGGATCAGGCGATTCCGATCAAAAATGCGATCAGCCTGACGGCTGCCGGCGAAATTGCCCGCTTCCTGAAGAAGCAGCTCGATTATGCCGTACTGCTGGGGCCGGACAGCGAATCGGAACAATGGGTCGCCACGATCGCGCGGCAAATCGGCTTCGATTACTCGATCGCGCATAAAGAACGGCTGGGCGACAAACACGTCGAAATGACCCTGCCCACCAGCAACTTCGACAACAAGCCCGTCGTCATCGTGGATGACATGGCCAGCACCGGCAGAACGCTGACCAAGGCCGCCCGCTTGCTGAAGGCCGCCGGCGCCGGCGACATCCATGTCGTCGTCACCCACCCGCTGTTCTGCGGCGACGCCGAGACCCACATTCTCGAAGCCGGCATCCAAACCATCTGGAGCACGGACAGCATCGACCATCCGACCTCCTGCATCAACCTCGACACCTTGCTGGCCGATGCTATCAAGGCGATCGTGTAGGTGCGAATTCATTCGCACTTCGGGTCGAATGAATTCGACCCTACAGCAGACGCCGATTCACTGCGAGACGTCAGATTGGTAGGGTACGCACCGCGTACCATTATTCAGTTTTCGATGCCCCAAAAGGTACGCGGTGCGTACCCTACTACACGACATCAGGGTCCTGAATCAGTTCCACGGCGTTGCCGTCAGGGTCGCGGCAGAACAGGGCCGGCCGGCCCGACCTGCTCAGCGTGTAGGTAATGCCCTGCTGTTCCAGCTTGCGTTTAGCGGCCTGGAAGTCATTGACCAGAAAAGCCGTATGCCGGTCCAGCCCGCCATGCTCGGGCGCGATTCTGCCCTGATCGGGATTGGGCAGTTCGATCAGATGCAGCTGTTGCACGCCAAGCTGCAGCCAGGCGCCCGGAAATGGCAGCGGGGGACGCTCGCAGGTTTTCAGGCCCAGCACGCCGCTGTAGAACGCCAGCGCTTTGGCCGTATCGGCGACAAGAATGCTGACGTGGTGAATTTTTAATTGAATGGTTTCAGGCAAGATAATCTTCTCTTTATATGGTAGGGTTTTGCATGCCGATAAACTTCTTATCGGCCTAATTTAAACTATCGGCTCATGGGCCTGCTGGCCGGCATGATAGGTGGTATAGACATACACCGGGATATCCAGTTCGCCCAGGCTATTCTCGATCAGCGGCCATACGTCATCCCAATCCAGATCGCCCTTGCCTGTCGCCAGACGCGGCAAGGCGAGCGACGGCAGTTTTTCTTTTTTAATTATTTTCACCAGGGCATCCAGCGCATGCTTCACATTGCTGATCGTCGCCTTGCCGAAATGATGCTCGGGACAGTCCACGGTTTCCTGCGTGATCAGGTTGATAACATGAGCATTATCGGGCCCGACCCACAGCCATGCCTCGCCGGGCCGGGTATTGTGCTGGTGACACCAGCGATCGAAATCCTTCACCAGGGCCGGATACCGCTCATGGAGCGCCAGCGCCAGGCCTTTATCCATCGGGTCATTGAGCTCCACGCCATGCGCCATGGCGTACGCCTTGCTCAACAGAATATCACCTTCGACTTGATATATCATAATGCCCTCTCTCGGTTTGTTATCGTTATACAGTTCCAGGAGTGATGAACGACAGGCCTGTCTATACGCCGGCTTTAAGCTCTAATAGTTATCGCAGACGTGCCGCTCTTTTCCCTCGACATCCTCTTTCATAAACTCCATTTGCGGCAGCGTCCGAGCCATTTCCTCGCCGCATTTTTTCATGGCCTGCATACTGTCATCGTCCATCATTTCCTTCGCATACGCTACCGCCCGGCTCTCGGCGCCATCGCGATCACCGCTTTTGCACAAGGCCGAAATCTCGGCTTCCATGGCCTTGCCCCGCTCCGCCATCTGTTCCATGGCCGCCGGATCGATCTGGCTGAAACACGCCTGCATTTTCTGGCCCTGTTCCATTAGTTTCTGCATTTGCTCTTCGTTCATATTGGGAAACTGGGCATGTCCGGCAACAGGCGTTAACGCGAGCAGCACCAGGTAATGTAAGGCTTTTTTATTCATTAAATTATCCTATTGATTAAGTTCCGCAGATTAAGCGAGATTATCATAGCGCTTTCCCGGACGGATTTCCTCTATCAGATCAATTTCGGCAGCGCATCAAGGTTACAGGCGATGACCACATGAAACCGCTTGAACCTCTTTGAGGTCGACTGAAGTCGCCGCCACGCGACAGGCTTGCGCAAGCCCTGATATTTTTTCCTTATTTTGGCCTTTATGGTAAAAGCTCCCCGTGGCTATTGCCTGATATCTAAACTGATGTTGCGCATGGACCTTTTTTTATCCTGCCTGCCGCGCTGGCAATAGGTTGTTAAACCGATCTTTATTCAACTGACAGTGACCTCATCGACTGAAGGGTTACCCACGCGTAGGTGCGAATTCATTCGCACTAGACTGAACAGCAAGCGTTTCGGGTCGAATTCAAATAACCGCCGCGCGGGAGGTACTTTGTTAAATCCGTCTCAAATCAACTTATGCGTAACATCAGATCTAAACTTAAAAGCCTGAGATTATTCAAGCCATGATCATCGCCATTCAGTTAATTGCCGGTTTTTTATGCCTCGCGGCAGGGTCCGAGTGGTTGGTAAGAGGCGCGTCGAAACTGGCCGTGGTCATCGGCATTTCACCGTTGGTGATCGGCTTGACCGTGGTGGCGTTCGGCACCAGTTCGCCCGAGCTTGCCGTGAACGTGCAGGCGGCCTATTTAGGATCGTCGGACATGGCCATCGGCAACGTAGTCGGCAGTAATATTTTTAACGTACTGCTGGTTCTTGGTCTTTCCGCCCTGGTCAACCCGCTCGTGGTCTCAAGCCGGCTGGTGCGGCTTGATGTGCCGCTGATGATAGGCGTCTCGGTGTTGATGTATGCCCTGAGCCTGAACGGCGCCATCAGCCGGCTGGAAGGCGGCCTGCTGTTCGCCCTGGTGGTGATCTATACCATTTTTCTTATCTGGCAGAGCCGCAGGGAAAATCATGCCGCGCGCGAACTTAAAAGCCGCGCCCCGATAAGACCGGCGTCCTGGTTTAGGGATGTGATATGGATCGCGGCAGGGCTTGTTTTACTGGTCATGGGGTCCAGATGGCTGGTCGAGGGCGCGGTCGCCCTGGCCCATATCCTCGGCATCAGCGAACTGGTCATCGGATTGACCATCGTCTCGATCGGCACTTCCCTGCCGGAACTGGCCACATCGGTCATGGCCACCCTGAAAGGCGAACGCGACATCGCTATCGGCAATGTCGTGGGCAGCAATATTTTCAATATCCTGTCCGTGCTGGGGTTGAGCTCCGCGGTAGCACCGGCCGGCATCGATGTATCGCCAGCCGCCCTGCATTTCGACATTCCGGTCATGGTCGCCGTCGCCATTGCGTGCCTGCCGGTCTTTTTCACGGGTCTGGAGATCAGGCGCTGGGAAGGCTTTTTATTCCTGGCTTATTACGCGGCCTATACCGCGTACCTGATCATGGATTCAATGCGGCATGATGCGCTGCCGATGTTCAGCCAGGTCATGGGGAGCATTGTAATGCCGCTGACCGCCGTGGTTCTGCTTAGTCTGTTGCTTCGCCATATTCTGCGCAAAAGAAAACGGCAGCGGCCCTGACAAACCGCGCCTCCGCAGGCCGTGGCTGAAGCCTTTTATAAAGCCGTTCTAAATCATCCCCGCAGCCCTGAGCGCATCCGCATGCCCCTGCAGACGTTTACGTTGGTAACGATAGATTTCAGGAGCGTTTATTCATTAGCCGGAAACATTACCTTCAGGCATGCGTCGCCATGAAAACAAGCCATTCACTGACCGGCAGTGCGCCAGAGATATTCATAAATCCGGTAGGGTAC
>NZ_JQKS01000051.1:0-16906 GCF_000746145.1 Methylobacter sp. BBA5.1 | reverse complement strand
GTGATCGTTCAAATCCTCATAGCCGCAGGCCAGACCATAAACCCGTTGTCGCAGCAAGTCGACTACCGGATGCCGGATGCGCTCAGGATCCCTGGGATCGTGCATCTGTTCCGCAATCCGTTGGGTTAACTGGAGCTGTTGGTCAATGGTTCTTAACAACAGCACACCACCATCACTGGTGATGGCTCCGCCGCTGAATTGGGCTTGTATTTTGCGGCGTTTAAAGGCAGGAAAATCTATTTGAGCTGCGGTACAATTTGGCACGGGCAAATCCTTGTTCAAATTCAATCTAAGCAACTGAATTTTATCGAACTCTACGGGATTTGCCCGCTTTTTTTATGAAATATCCGGGCTAAAATCGTGATTATTTCGCTGTAACTCATTCGATGCGGACGATTGCGTTTTTTCTCGCCTTGAGTGAGTTGATTTTTTCGCCATTCAGGCATAAAGGTTCGGCAAAAATCATCCACATCGCAGAATAAGTGTGTTAATTTCATGGCCGGCAGGTTTTTGTTCAGGAAAGTTAGCGTCGAAAACTTATTTTCCTTTTTATAACAAAAACCTGCTCTCTTTGCTTATCCCGAACTCAGGTTAATTAGGGTGAGAGTGTGATTTTGCAAAACCTGGCCCTATGATCTTTGTGATTTTTGATCCTATGATCTTCGGGGATGTTTCTTGCCCAAATGCGGAATAAATCGTTTAATCCAGTCCGCATAAGCCTGCTCAGTACGGATACCGTAATGCTTCAAGCGAATTCCCCCTGACCTGGCCAAGCAGTTTGGGTTCAGATAGCAGCGAAACGGTTGACGTTATTTGCATTTATTTTAGGACATGCTAAATTTTGGCAAATGAATGAAATTAAAAATAATTCTATATTTTTATAAAACTTTAGACAAACTTATGACGCAATGTTTTGCGTCTATTAGGAGGTCTAATATTAGTTAGGACTTAAACTTGGCTGACTCATCATTACTTCCTGTACTTTCCGCTTTGGGCGGTGTCGCGCTAGCCCAAGGGGTAGCCATGCTTCAATCTTGGCTAGACCGTCAGAATAAGCGCGAGATACTCTTGCGCACAAAGTACGAGGAGCTTGGGACGCATTTTCTCGACTCAATGAAGCTGCCGCACGATTTAATGAAGGCCACGAGTACAGAAGCAATTCTTGCTTTAACTCATCAGGAATCGGCAAATAAGGCACGGCTGCTGGCGGTGGTTTATTTTCCACCACTTCAACAATCAATCGGACAGTACAGTGATTCTTATTCTGAGCTTTGTTTGGTCGTAACTTCACTTTATAACCCCCAAGATAATAGGCATATCGGTATGCAAGTTTTCGATAAACCGGCATACATCGAAGCTCGTAATAATCATCTTGCGGCAAGAGACAACCTGCAAGATCAAATTGAATTTTATGCTTCTACTTATGCAAAGTCCTAACATTTCAATCAACGGGAACGCGGAATCAATCTATGCTTAATTTTCATTCTTCGTACCGCGTCCCGTTATTTCTACGTTGGGCGCAGTATGTGAGAGGACCCCATGAGCAAGGAACCTTCGAGGCTTAAGAGGGAAAAGCACCCCATGCCCGTCTTCGTAAAGAACGCTCTGAACGACCGCGGCCTGATGGCCGCTTACAGAGC
Source organism: Methylobacter sp. BBA5.1 (assembly GCF_000746145.1). Lineage (NCBI taxonomy): Bacteria > Pseudomonadati > Pseudomonadota > Gammaproteobacteria > Methylococcales > Methylococcaceae > Methylobacter > Methylobacter sp. BBA5.1. The sequence goes on along the minus strand of NZ_JQKS01000051.1, from coordinate 15,266 downwards.
CGTAGGTGCGATTAGCGTAGCGTAATCGCACGTATGTAAGATGGCAATATTCCTCCGATTACGCTATCGCTAATCGGAGCTACTTGCTGGGCACGATGGGAGTTCTGGCGCACCAATCCCAAAGAAGGTTGGAGAGTTCCTGAAAACTAAAGGCTATGTCATCCCGGTAAATTTTGTAGTCGAAAGCATGTCCATAGGCGACGCTCTTGAAGATAGGTTCATTATCTTCATCGTCTATAAGTAACTGTCCTCCAGTGATGCCCAATCCATCATACCACCGGACGCTGCGCGATAAAGCCGCTCAGCGCCAGTGAATTCAAACGTTAGCCGAAAAACGAAAGGAGAAAATATGTCTACTATAAATAAAGATGGAATGCTTATAGACAACAAAGTCATTCTTCGCCGATTTCCAACTATAGAACATGGTCCTCTAGTTGGCGTTCATGCGATAGTTGTCCATCAAACGGATGCGCCTACCGCTCAACATACCTTCAACGGCTACAATGCAGGAGGTAATGGTGCACATTTTCTGATAGACAAAAATGGTCAAATTTATCAAACGGCCAGTATGCATAAACGCTGCTACCACGTTGGCCGTCTAATAAAGTCAAAATGTCTTACCATCAACAAGAAGAGTTGTAATGGTGCCAACATGGCAAAGATTCTTGCCATGTCATGGACAAGTCAGATAAAGGCTCTAGATGCAAATGAACGCGCCAAATCTTATCCTCATCGGTACCCAGTCAATAGTGATTCAATTGGCATTGAGCTTGTGGGGAAACATATAGATAACAAACGATACGAAATAGTTACTCCAATCCAGAACGCTTCTCTCCAATGGCTAGTAAGTGAACTATATAGTCACTTTAGTCTTACTTCTAGCGACGTATATAAGCATCCAGAGGTCTCATACAAAAACCCTGGTGAAGCGAGTACAGCAACATGGAAGTAAAGATGAAATTGTCAATCATATTGGCCATTGCTTTTCTCGCCTCATGCGCAACCCAGGGCTTCTACCAACATGAAATCACAGATGTGTATGTGGAAGATTTCGGGTCAGATGACATTGAAAGCTGCCGTCCATCAGATGTAGACCTGAGTCATCACGAGGCTAAAGAATATTTTCTTAGGGCAAGGCAGGTTGAGTATAGGGTAATCCATGATCATTATAATTACGCACCATGCTATATAGAGGGGACATTAAAATATAGATCAAGCATATGTGAATGGGAGATCCGTGCAGGAGCTACTGGCCATATAAAATGCGGAGGAGAAACCAAATATTTCGTGTGCGACACATGCGAGAATCTATTTAGTCACTAGCGGCTGGTCAATCGACTAACAATCGCATGCACACGGACAGCAAAAAGCGCTGCTCCTCGTTCCTCGTCGCTCTGCTTTTTGCTGCCGGTGATGCGAAGCGTTAGGCGTCATCAATGAACTCGTGCTGCACTCGAAAGAGATCAATATGACTGAAAACGCGTAAGGTTCAATTCGTAGTATGTTTACTCAAAACCCGCCTAAATAATAATTGGGGTCAGTAGTAGCGCCGCATGACTGTCTCAGCATGTGGTGTGATTAGGGTTAACCCATTAAATCCACAATGGGTACAATATTTTACCCTCAACTCATGCTCCAAGGTCTCACAATGCCAGATTATCGTCGTTACCGCGCTCCAGGCGGGACTTACTTTTTTACGGTGAACTTACTGGAAAGACATGCCAACGACCTGTTGATCCGTTATATTGATACTCTCCGGCTCGTCGTTAGGGAAACCCGCAAACGCTGGCCTTTTTATATCGACGCTTGGGTTGTATTGCCCGAACACTTGCACTGTTTTTGGACATTACCGCCAGATGATGACGACAACGCCAACCGCTGGCGGGTTATCAAGCAAGGTTTTTCCAAAGCCTTGCCGATTACCGAGCGGCGTTCCGCCGTCCGTATTGCTCGTGGCGAGAGGGGCATTTACCCATAGGGCACATGTGGCAACGCCGCTTTTGGGAGCATGTGGTTCGGGACGATGAAGACTATGCGGCACACGTCGATTATTGCCATATCAACCCGCTAAAACATGGTTTGGTTGAGCGTGTCACCGATTGGCCTTATTCAACTTTTCACCATTATGTAGAGCGTGGGCTTTACCCGCCAAATTGGACAACTCAGCCAAGTATTAACAATGCCGACGGGGAACGTGGGTGATAATCATGCGGCGCAATACTCTATCGCTATTGCGCCTTATCGAGTCACGTTTTTGCAGGATGATAGTCGTCTTATCCGCTTCGCCTACATGCCTGAACATTGCTCATGGCTCAATCAGGTGGAAATCCGGTTTGGCATTTCGCTCGCCGTCTATTCAAGCGCTGCAAACGGGATAAATAACTGTCTATGCGTAACATCAATTACCGCTTTTCCCGGCTGGGCTGATTTGCCGGTCGCCGCGTCTTGTTTACGCCTTGCGCCCGGCTATCTGTCTGTGTGAAAATTAGTCTTTTTAAATCAACCGGGTATTTAGTATTTCATGAGCATTAAGTCGGACAAGTGGATACGCCGCATGGCGGAGCAGCACGGCATGATCGAGCCGTTTGAAAGCGGTCAGGTCAGAAATGCGGGGCAGGGGCGCGTCATTTCCTACGGCACATCCAGTTATGGCTATGATGTCCGGTGTTCTGATGAATTCAAGATCTTTACCAACATCAATTCGGCCATTGTCGATCCGAAGGACTTCGACTCGAACAGCTTCGTCGATGTGAAGTCCGATGTCTGCATCATTCCACCGAACTCGTTTGCGCTGGCTCGGACGGTCGAGTATTTCCGTATCCCGCGCGATGTCCTGACGATTTGCCTGGGCAAGTCGACCTATGCGCGCTGCGGCATTATCGTCAATGTCACGCCGCTGGAACCGGAATGGGAAGGGCATGTGACGCTGGAGTTTTCCAATACCACGCCGCTGCCCGCCAAAATCTACGCTAATGAAGGCGTCGCGCAGATGCTGTTTTTTGGCGGCGACGAAGTGTGCGAAACCTCTTACAAGGACAGGGGCGGCAAGTATCAGGGGCAGACTGGCGTGACGTTGCCGAAGACGTAAATTTGCAGGTTGGGGATCAGGTTATAGCCTGTGCCTGTCGACAGCTTAACTGGCCATGAAGAGCATGGCAGGCCGGGTTGCTAACCCGGCATTCGAGGCCGCCCATGCCGGGTTTCCGCTAAAGCTCCAACCCAGCCTACGCGATGCTTGTTTCCATGCAGGGGCTATGGCGCGTCTTTTCAGGTGAGTTGCGGACTTTGGAGGGATCCTCCGGCCTTACGCTTACTGAACTTTCAACGGCGCCGGTATCCTGGTCGGCGGCATTTGCACGAAAAAGCCTTTTTCCCTAAGGCTGGCGATGACTTTGCCGGCATCTTCACGGGCCAGCTTGCGTTCCGGTGTCAGTTCGATGTCCATGACAAAGGCCATTTTGCCGAAGCTGTTGAACAGCATTTCCGGCACTCTGGAAAAATCGTCTTTTTTATCGATGTACAGGTAAAGGTCTTCTTTTTTAAGGCTTTTATAAATGAAACAGTGCATGGCATTAAACGATAATCAATCGGGGCAGCTATTTTAACCATTTTTGTTTAGAATGGCTTATTCCTAATTTTCAATCGCACCGATGGCTAAAACTCCTTTCAATCCCGACACCTTTTTTAAACAGGCCTGTTATTTTGAAGCGTCGCTGATTTTGGTCGCGGTGTTCCTGGGCTGGATTGCCGGCATCAATCCTTTCGAGCATTTATCCTTTTCGGAAAGCGCCATCGGCTACGGCGTTTTGGGGACGGCGCCGTTGTTTGTCGCGCTTCTGGCGCTGGAGCAGATGCAGATAGATTCCCTGGCGCAAATCAGACGCTTGCTGGTTGAAACGCTGGGGCCCGGTTTGCAGCGTTATCACTGGGTCGATGTGTTCATGCTGGCGGCGATTGCGGGGGTATCCGAGGAGATTCTGTTCCGCGGCGTCATTCAACCCTGGATGGAGTCGTTATGGGGCATGGCAGTGGGGTTGATCGGCAGCAATATTCTTTTCGGGCTGGCGCATGCCGTGACGCCGCTTTATGCGCTGCTGGCGGCATCGGTGGGGCTTTATCTGGGCTGGTCTCTCGATTATGGCGGCGACAGGAACCTGTGGACGCCGATCATCATTCACGGGCTCTACGATTTTCTGGCTTTTATGGCGCTTATTCGAGCGTATAGGGCGCGTCAATAACCGGCGGGGCGGAATAAGGCGTCTCCAGCGGGACAGGCTGGCTGATCCAGTAGCCTTGCGCGTAATCGACGCCCAATTCCACGATTTTGTCATAAACCCTTTCGCTTTCGACAAATTCGGCGATCGTCTTCTTGCCCATCAGATGGCCGATCTCATTGATGGACTTGACCATGGCGAGATCGATTTCGTCGTTGCAGATATCCTGGACGAAGATGCCGTCAATCTTCAGATAATCGACCGGCAGGTTTTTCAGGTAAGCGAATGACGACAGGCCGCTGCCGAAGTCATCCAGCGCAAACCGACAGCCGCTTTCCTTTAATGTGGTAATAAACGTGGTCGCCATGTTCAGGTTGGAAATCGCCGCCGTTTCGGTGATTTCAAAACAGAACTTATGGGCCGGCAAGGCGTAATAATCCAGTTGCCGCGTGATGGTCGCCAGGATGCCCTCGCTACCGAGGGTGTGGCCGGACAGGTTGATCGTGCACAGCGATAACTGGTCCAGTTGCTGGGGGTTGTCCGCGAACCAGGCGAAGGTCTTGGCGATAATGTACTGATCGATTTTCGGCATCAGGCCATAGCGCTCGGCGGCTGGAATAAACGCGCCGGGGGGGATCAGGGTGTTGTTGTTTTCCTCTATCCTGACCAGGATCTCGTAATGCTCGCCTTCCTGTTCGTGAATGCTTTTGATGTGGTGTTTATAAATGCGGAAATGGTCTTTATCGAGGGCTTCGTTCAGCTTGGCGATCCAGTGCATCTGTCCGGAGCGCTGCAGGATTTCCTCGGCGTTTTTCTGGTACACGTAAACCCGGTTGCGGCCTGCGTCCTTGGCGGCGTAGCAGCAGGCATCGGCAATCATGAGCAGGTCGTTGAGCGAGTGGAATTCGTTGTCGATGGCGATCAGGCCGATACTGACGCCGATGCGAAAGCTCTGGCGCTCCCAGCTGAAGCGATAATTGGCGATGATTTCGCGCAAGGAGTTGGCCAGACGCTCGCCCTGCTCAATCGTGCAGTGTTCCATCAGGATGCCGAACTCGTCGCCGCCGAGCCTCGCCAGCGTGTCGCGCACCCTGACCTCGTGCTGCAGCAGGGTCGTCACCTGTTTGAGCAGTTCGTCGCCGGCGGTATGGCCGCAGGTGTCGTTGATGATTTTGAACTGGTCCAGGTCCAGATAGCAGAAGGCAAAGTCGCCTTCATCGTGATTTCTTGCTTTCAAGATACGGTTGAGCCTGACTTCGAATTCGCGGCGGTTTACCAGGCCCGTCAAGGGGTCGTGCGCGGCTTGATAGGCAAGCTCCTTGGACAGGCGCCGCGATGCCGTCACATCGCTGAATACGAGGACCACGCCCTGTATCTGGCGCTCCCGGTCATGAATCGGGGCGGCGGAGTCCTGGATCGAATATTCTATGCCGTAGCGGTTGATCAGCAGCGTATCGTGGCTGATGAACTCGGTCTCATGGGTGGCCAGAACGCGAAACACCGGGTTGGGCAGCGGCTTTCGGGTGATGTCGTTATAAATATTGAAGACCTCGTCAATGACGCGCCCCCGGGCTTCGGCCACGCGCCAGCCGGTCAGCTTTTCGGCAACCGGATTCAAAAATTCGATAATGCCGTTTTTAGAGGTGGTGATAACGGCGTCGCCTATGGACTTTAAGGTGATCAACGCGCGTTCTTTTTCCCGCCTTAGCTGCTCTTCCGCCTGCTGGCGCTCGCCGATTTCCTGGCGCAGTTCAGTCGTGCGCTCGGCAACCAGGTTTTCAAGCCGGTGGCGATGTTCATCCAGTTCCCGTTCAGCCGACTTGGCTTTTAACACATGATTGATGGTGATCGGGATTAACTTCAGGTACTGGCCGTTAAGATCCTTGGACAGATAATCGGAAGCCCCCATCTTGAGCGCCCTGACGGCAATATCCTCGGCGCCGCTGCCGGTCACGAAAATCACCGAGGTGGTGTCGGGAATAAAAGCGAACAGGTCGAAGGCCGTGCCGTCGCCCAAGGCGTGATCGGCCAGAATGACGTCATACTCGTTCTGTTGCAAGGCCTCGATGGCTTCCGCAACGGAGCCGGCAATGTCAAAGGCATAAGGCAAATGCTCATGCTTGACAAAGCGCTTGAAGCTCATCTGGTCGGTCAGGTCATCTTCGACTAATAATACTTTTATGTCCGGCATAAGACTTATTTCTTTATGGTCCAGTATGAGTTTAGCACTTGAATGGCATCGATGAATTGATCGTAATCGACTGGTTTCAGGATATAGCCGGAAATGCCGAGGGCGAAACCTTGGTCGACATCCTGCTGTTCCATCGATGATGTCAGCATGATCACGGGGATGTTCTTAAAAGCGGGATGGCTTTTGAGTTGTTTCAGGCATTCATGCCCATTCATCTTGGGCATGTTGATGTCCAGGAGGATCATGCAGGGCAGTTCGTCCTCGGAACTTTCCAGATACTGCAGTGCTTCCTCGCCGTTATTGACCGTGACCAGTTTATTGATCACACCGAGTTTTTTCAGGCCGCGTTCCACGGTCATGATATCGACTTGATCGTCCTCGACGAGCAAGATGGGCTGAATGCTATTCATATTTTTTTCTTCTTTTAGGTATGGTGAAAATAAAAGAGCTCCCTTTTCCTACTTCAGACTCAAGCCAGATTTTGCCGCCCCACGTCGTGACAATTTTCTCTATCAGGCTTAAACCGATACCTGTACTTTCGGACTGGTCTTTAGGTTTTAAAGTTTGAAATAACTGGAATATTTTTTCCTGGTATTTTTTATCGATGCCGGGGCCGTTATCGGTCACTGCAAACTGCCAGTAGTGGTTTTGCTCCATGCAGGTGACCGAGATGATGCCTTTCTCCTTATCGTTGTATTTGATGGCATTATCCAGTAAGTTCTGGAAAACCTGAAACAGTCTCAGTTTTTCTCCCTCGATGACGGGTAAGTCGGCCTGGATATGCACTTCTATGTGGGCGGGCGGCGCGATCAGACTGATCACGTCCGCCAGCAGCTGGTTGCAATCGATTTGTTCCTCGGGTTCCACGAAACGGCCGACCCGGGAGTATTGCAGGATGCCGTCGATCATTTCGTGCATGCGTTTGGCGCGGTCGCGCAGCAAGGCCATCTGTTCGCGGCCATTATCATCAAAGGCGTCGGCATAGTCCTCGCAAATCCAGCCCGATAGCTGGTTAATGGCGCGCAGCGGCGCTTTCAGATCATGGGACACGACATAGGCAAAATGCTTCAGCTCTTCATTGACGCTGTTCAGGGAGGCGGTGCGCTCTGCAACGCGCAGTTCCAGCTCCTCATTCAGTGATTGTATTTGCGCCTGGGTGCGCTTCATTTCCTCGATCAGCAGGGTGTTTTCCAGCGCGATCGCCGCTTGCGCGGTCAACAGCCGGGTCAGTTCGATTTGCTCGCGCGTGAACGCGGAGGTGATCAGGTTGTTTTCCAGGAACAAGACGCCCAGGACCTGTTGCTGTTTCAACAATGGCACGCAAAGTACCGATTTAAGATGCTGGTGTTGCACTGTGCCGTCCGCTATAAAATCGCCGTCGCTGCCGGCGTTATCAAGCACCAGCATTTCAGCGGTACGGTACACGTAGTTGACGATGGCCAGGCTCAAGGTATCGGTGCTCAGATTCGGGTCGCCGCGCAGCTGTACGTCAACAAAGCCGTGCTTGATGCCTTTGGCCAATACGGCCAGGTCTTGCGGTTCGGCAATGAGCAGATAGCCGGTTTTGGCGCCAAGCCGTTCCATGATCGATTGCAGGATAGCGCTTAGCAGACCGTTCAGGTTCTGCTGCTGCGTGATGGTACGCGTCGCCAGCAGCAGGTAATTGACATCGAGCATCTGCGCCAGGGACGCATCGGCGGGGGTGTTGTCATCGGCCTGCAAGGTGATGGAATAGTTTTCCGTCAGTTGCCTGACTTTGATCTCCGCGTCGCAGTCAAAATAATGGCCTGCCGCCCGGGTTAAATAGTAATTGGCGTAGTTATGCTGGCGGTCTATCAGTATCTGGCCCAGCCGTTCATTCAGGAAACCTTCCAGCAAGGTGAAATGCTGCGCTTTACTTAGATCGATCGCATCGAGGCAGTGGCGGCGTGTTTCGCTGAAATTGCCAGTATGATTGGCTTGTTCCATCCACATAAAGGCCAGGTAGGGTTTTAAAATCGGCCCGAGCTCGGCCCAGGTTTGCACCTGCTCCAGGCAATAGTCTAACGTCTCTTGTTCTTCGTCCGGTATGGTCTTGTGCAGTCTGAGCCCATTGACATAGCGAAACACATACCACAGGCGATTGAGAATGTTATCGCTCAAACCGCGCAAATAGGGTTCCGCCTGATGCAGGTAGTCAGCCGCCTGCTCGTAATCGCCCAGATAATGGCTGCTGATGCCTTTCAGTGAGTAATAGCCGCCGATCGAGACGACGTGTTTATCGGTCGCCCATTTATTGAGTTTGTCCGCTATTTCCTGCTCGCTGCAGGGTGTCCTCTCCGTATTCATCATATCCGCCCAGCCGGCAAGGGCGCTTTCGGCCAGCCCCAGGGACAGGGATAGATTGAATCGGTTGGAAAAATGGATGCACTCCTCGGCCACATCAATGACTTGCCGCAAATGCGCGCCCTGATGAATTAAATGCCAGATATACGGGCCATAGGACAGGCCGGCGTTATATAAATCGCCGCAGTTTTTGCCCCGGTGAATATTTTTCTGGCACTGTTCAATAATATAAGCCGAATCGCTGCGGTTATGCATATTGGTCCATAGAATGCCGTTGATGCCTTTAGTTGCGCCAAATGTGTCGGGATAGCGGTGCGCCAGGGCCAGACCTAAGTCTTCATAGCGGAAGGACAGTTCATACTGGCCTTTGCGCTGCAGGTACAGGCCCACCATTGAAAAACCATAAATGACTGATTCATCAACGCCGCCGCCCAGACAGTTCTGTGTTGATTGAATAGCGGATAGATAAAGCTGTGGCACCATGCCCGCTAGATAGTAATCGGGAATCAGTTCACTGTAGATGCCGGTTTCAATTTGAGTGGCTCGGTCGCTGCTGGGTTCAATATCGAGTATTTTCTGCCAGATATCGGTATCGCCCGCATGGATCTGCTGGATAATCGTGGCCGCGCGCTCCAGCGACTGCTCATCATCATCGGGAATGGACCGGTTGAAATAGGCCAGGCCGCGATTGCCCAGGGCGATGGCCTGTTCAAACTTGCCCATCGAGGACAGACCGGTCGTTTGTTCGTATAAACAGTCGATGCGGTCGATATCGCTTTTTGAGTGATTGATCAGCGTGTTCAGGATTTGTTCCGATGCGGGCTGGTTGCCCAGGGCCATTTCCGTCCGGGCCAGGTATTTATGCAGGGAAAATAAAAACGCATAGTCTTTGTCCCAGCTGTCTTCAGGGTACAGGTTTTTGCTTTGATGGAAAAAATAGTTGGCGTTGTCCATCGCCAGCGCTTTCATGGCCGCGATGCCGGCGTAATAATTGAATTTCGCCTCTTCAAGACGGCTCTCCAGGCTTTGGTCGGGTTTCCTGCCGTTAGCCAGGTGTTCGACGATGGCGAACAGATTGGGCAGGGTTTCAAGGTCGGCGTGTTCGGGAATGGCGCTGATCAGCGCCGTGGCGATCTGCCCGTGTATGCGCCGTTTCTTGTCGGCGTCAAGAAAGCTGGCGGCCGCGGCCTGAACCTGGTCGTGGAAAAACAGCAACTGGTCTTTTTCCCTGAGCAAAATGTTGCTGTTGAATGCCGGCGTCAAGGCATGATAAAGGGCCGGCAGCGTCATTGCCGTCGTCAGTGCCAGATCGGATGCCTCGAACCTGGCGCCGAGACTGGCGGCAATGCTCAGCAACTCGCGGACAGGCTGGGGCAGCTTGGCGATTTTGTCCTTGAACAGGTCCAGTGCCGAATCGGGAATGGCGGTATGGCGCAATTGCTCGTCATCCCATGTCCATAAGCCGTTTTCGGTCAGGTGCAGATGCTTGTAGGTATGCAGCCAGCGCAGGCTTTCGTTGACGAACAAGGGGTTGCCGGCCGAGGTCTGGTAGATGATTTTCGATAAATCCTGGGTCCTGGACGGGTAAGTGTTCAGAATATACGCGGTCATCTGGTTGACCTCGCTAAGCCCTAGCGCCTCCAGGCGGATTTCCTGCAGCGGGCGATGGGCCTGCTTGATTTTGTGGGTCAGGCGCATCAACCGGTGGCTGCTGTCGACCTCGTTATGCCGGTAAGCGCCTAGCCAGAATAAATATGGATAGTCCATGGCATTGTCGAAAATACGCTCGAGTAAATCGAACGTGGCGCCGTCACACCACTGTAAGTCGTCAATAAACAGCGTTAACGGGTGTTCTTCCGAGATCAGGCTGGCAAGGAATTTTTCGGCCGTGTCATTAAACCGGTTGCGCGCTTCAATCGGCGGCAAGTTCGGCACTTCCGGCTGGGGTCCGATAATCAGATGCAATTCGGGAACCAGGTCGGTAATCAGGCGCCCGTTCTCGCCTAATTGCTCGCTGATGCGCCGGCGCCAGTAGGCGATACGTCCCCGGTCTTCGGTCAGGAAAGTTTTTATCAGATGACTGAAGGCCTGGATCAGCGTGCTGTAAGGAATATGTTTTTTGAACTGGTCGAACTTGCCGGAAGTGAAATAGCCGGCATGCGCGATAATCGGCAACTGCAGTTCCTGAATCAGCCGTGTTTTGCCGATGCCGGACAAGCCTGAAATCAGTGCCGAACGAAATACACCGGCACAGACCTTGCTGTATTCATCAAGCAATTGTTTTTTTTGCTCTTCACGCCCGACCATTAACGACGGAATCGTAATGCGGTTGCTGAAATCCTTTTGCTTCAGGATGAAACTGTTGATGTCCCGGTTTTGCTGTAGCCCACGTAAACAATATTTCAGATCCACGTTTAGGCCGGCCGCTGTCTGATAACGTTTTTCGGGGGCTTTTTCCAAAAGCAGCGCAATGATTTTGCCGATGACTTTAGGTATGTCCGGGTTTATTTCATTAATCAGTGCCGGAGTTTCGGCAATATGGGAGTGAATGATGGCGATCGGATCATCAAACAAAAAAGGCGGTTTGCCAGCCAGGCATTCAAAGAATATGGTGCCCAGCGAATACAGGTCGGTCGTATAATTGACCGAATGCTTGATGCGGCCGGTTTGTTCCGGCGATAAGTAAGGCAGCGTTTGTAGGCGGAAATGCTCTTCGTAAATGAAATGGCTAAGCTGATTGATATCCAGCACCCGGATGTCATCGATAATCTGGACGGCCAGCGTTTCCGGGTCGATCAGTATGTTCGTGGGCTTTATGCTCTTATGGATATGCCCGGCTTTGTGGATGTCTTCCAGTTGCTCGGCAATGGCGATGATGATCTTGATCGTTGTCAGCAGATCGGGTGCCCTATGGCTTTCCAGCCAGCGACTTAGCGGTTGGGCTTCGATATAGGGCTGTATTAGGCACAACGAGTCGACCGAGGGATGATAGACCTCGGGAATAATGCTGCGAGGTAGTTCCAGTTCGCTGAGTTGGTTAATCTGCTGGCGTATATAGGAGACGGCATCCTCGCTGCAAAATTGCGGTTTGATTTTCTTAAGGGCCAGTAGATTGTCCTGATCATTTAAGTCATGCGCTTGATAGACATCGGCATGCATGCTTTCGCCCAGTTTATTCAAGATTTTAAAATTTAATAATGTTTTCATTGCAGTGGGCTTAAACGAAAGTACATGGATGGACTATAGCATTCTTTACAGGAATGTAAGTTGATATCGCATGGAAATGTCAGTCTAAGTAACAGATTTTGCTATCATAAGCGCTATTTACGCATCTAACCGGGAAATAAAATGCTGGGCCAAGTTGAACGCGAACAATTGAAATCCGATCTTATCCTGCCCTGGATAATCGTCATCATGATGCTGGTCATGCTGGCGGCGGCCATTATGGCCTGCCATATCGCCGGGGGGCAGTTGCAGCAGCATCTGCCTCATGATCAGCGGGAATTGATCAGAACGATTTTATATGCCGTCGCCATTGTCGCTTTTCCGTTGACCAATCTGATCCGGCATATTCAACTACGCCTGAACCAAACCATGCCCGGCGACAAGTCGGCCAAAAACCGTTATCTACTGACCGTTACGGTTTCGGCTGCATTGATTGAAAGCGTGGGGATTTTCGGTTTTGTCATGTTTATTTTGGGTGATGATTTCAATACGCTGTATATATTTACCGGCCTGTCGGCGTTGGGGCTGTTCTTATACCGGCCGAAACCGGATGAATACTACGACATCGTAGAGGCAAGAAACGCACAAAAACAGGAATAATCTAGTAGTTGATGCAGACGGCGGCTTCAATGAAATAATTCAGGGTCGGGGCGTTACTGCTGAAAAAAACGAGGTGAACACATAATGATAACAATCCGCTATTTTGTTCCTGTGAACCGATTTGCCAGGCATTAGTTCCCTGTGGCGCTGACAAAATGCCTGACGCCCGTGGTTTCGGCGCAGAGGGATTGGAAGAAAGAAGAGAGTTGGGGATAGCCTTCGCGGCGTTAATTGCCCGGCATATAAAGGGGTTGGCGGAATAGGGCGACCGGTCGGTCGCCCTGTCGACAGTCAGGTATTATGATTTGACTTCTTCATAGTTGCGCTGAAAATTATGGCCGTAAAAGATTTCAAACATCTCTTTCTGCAGTTTTTCCTGAATCTCGGCTTTTTGATCGACTGACAAATTGCTTTCCTTTTCGAACAGGTAATTTTCCAGTTCGGTTTCCTTCAGCATCATCTTGGTATGGAAGATATTCTCCTGATAGACGTTCACATCTATCATCTGATAGCTTTCCAATGTGTCTTTGGCGATATAGTTCTGGATCGAGGTAATGTTGTGGTCGATATAGTGCTTTTTGCCGGAAATATCGCGTGTAAATCCACGCACTTTATAGTCCATGATGACAATGTCGGACTCGAAGCTGTGGATCAGGTAATTGAGCGCTTTCAGCGGCGAGATCTGGCCGCAGGTCGACACGTCAATATCGGCGCGAAACGTGCTGATGCCGTTGTCCGGGTGACTTTCGGGATAGGTATGTACGGTAATATGGCTTTTATCCAGATGCGCCAGTACAGTGTCCGGCAATGGTCCCGGCGACTGGCTGTTCATGCTGGGCGGCGGCGGCGCATCGCCTTCCGAAATCAGCATGGTCACACTGGCGCCTTGCGGTTCATAGTCCTGATGGGCAATATTAAGGATTTGCGCACCGATGATTTCGGCCACGTCTTTAAGAATTTGTGTCAGTCTATCGGCATTATAGGCTTCATCAATATACTCAATGTAAGCCTGCTGCTGCTCGGCGGGCGCATAGCAGACATCGTATATATTGAAACTTAGCGACTTCGTTAAATTGTTAAAGCCTTGTAATTGCAACTTTTTCAAAATAGTTAAACCTCGATAACTTCAAAATCATGGGTGATCTCCACCTCTGCCTTGCCCAGCATAATCGATGCCGAACAATATTTTTCCGCGGACAGCTTGATTGCCCGCTCGACCGTTGACGGCTTTAAGCCTCGGCCTTTGACGATAAAATGCATGTGAATCTTGCTGAACACGCTGGGTATGGCATCAACCCGTTCTGCGGAAATTTCCGCGACGCAATCGACGATGTCGTTTTTGCCTTTTTGCAAAATCTGAACCACATCAAATGAGGAACAGCCTCCGACTCCCAATAAAATCATTTCCATGGGACGTATGCCCATATTGCGCCCGCCGTGGTCGGGCGGACCATCCATCACCACGGCATGGCCACTGCCGGATTCGCCGACGAACATCGCGCCGTCCACCCATTTGACTGTTGCTTGCATTTTTTTCCCCGGTTAAAAATGTGGCATAGGGTAGCATATTATGTGCGATTGACAGAGTTTCAATGTTGATTTTTTCGTTAAAATCCTGCACTGTTATTAAAGACATACATACAACATGGACATTGGATGAGTTTTTAATATGACACTTATTTCCCAAGAAGACTCCAGTAAAAAGGCATTGGAGCAGTTTTTAAACCTTTGCCACAAAAAAAAGTATCAGACCAAGGCCACTATAATCAGGCCTGGTGATGCCGGAGACCGGCTATATTATATCGTGGAGGGATCGGTCAGTGTCTGCGTGGAAGATGACGATGGACGTGAACTGATTCTGGCTTACCTTAACAAAAACGAATTCATAGGAGAGATTGGTGTTTTTAAAGGAGTAGAAACGAGAAAAGTTACTATTAAAACGCGCAGCGAGTGCCGACTGGCCGAAATAGGCTATGATCGTTTCCGGCAGGCGTTAAAAAAAGAATTGCTCGAGTATGCGCCTGAGTTACTTTTCATGTTGGGCGAGCAATTATCAGGCCGATTGCTCACGGCCAATCGTAAATTTTGCGATTTGGCCTTCATGGATGTGGAAGGGCGAATTGCCCGAACCTTGTTGGATCTTTGCAAGGAACCCGATGCCATCACGCATCCGGATGGCATGCAGTTGCATATCACTCGCCAGGAAATCAGCCGCATTGTCGGGTGTTCGAGAGAAATGGCCGGGCGCGTGTTAAAAGAACTGGAAGATAAGGGGCTGATCAGTGCTCATGGCAAGACGATCGTCGTGTTTGGTACGCGTTAACCCCGAGTCAACGTAGAGGCGACAGGCCAGGTTGCCTCTGGTGTGAATTAGGAACGGGAATGAAATAAGGCCCGCGATTGAGGCAGGCTTTCTGTCCATGCAGCAACTGTGTTCAAAATCAAGCCTGATTGGCAAAATCAGGGTTCCACTCGCTGCCTGTTTTTGCCATGGAATTGAGAATAGTGAGCAATTTCCTCATACAGGCAACAAGGGCCACTTTTTTTAGCTTACCTTGGGCCAACAGACGTTGATAAAATAGTCTTATTGGCTTGTTAAAACGGGTTGCGCTTAAGGTCGCCATGTAAAGCGTTGATCGTATCTGCGTTCGCCCCCCAAATATCGCTCTTCGCCCTGTTTTTTTGCCACTATCCCTGGCATAAGGCGCAAG
>NZ_JQKS01000050.1:0-19284 GCF_000746145.1 Methylobacter sp. BBA5.1 | reverse complement strand
CCGCTGACGCAAGCTGACCTCGGTATAAATGTATTGCAGTCCACGCAGTAGTTGGGGAATGTCATCACGTGATTTAGGATCAATGACAATGGCGGCAATATCGGTTTCACCGAATTTGAGTTGAGGCTGAATGACGGTGCGCATGCGAATTCGAGGGATGAAGATTTTGGCTTTTAGGCGGTTACGGGCCGATTTTCGCTGGAAATAAGACAAAACCGGGGTCAGGGCAACACATCTTCGTGTTGGAAAATCATTATAACCTATTGATGAATATGAGATTAATTAATTTTCATTCAAACACTAATTAAGTCTGAGTTGATGTTTCGAGGCACAATCGATGGTGCCAGCGTATATCCAAGGGAAGTGGCAAAAGAGGTTCTTTTGTGCAATGCTGCGGCAATAGCTATTTTTCACAACCACCCCTCGGGATTGACAGAGCCATCGGTCGCCGACCGCAGTATCACCACTAAGCTAATTGAAGCGTTGAAACTGTTCGACGTTAGAATCTTAGATCACATAATCGTGAGCCACAAAGAAACCTACAGTTTCGCGGAGGCTGGGCTTATGTAGCCCTTTAACTTGATGGGGGCTTATATAGCCCCCCTTTTTTACCCTATTATTTAAAGAGATAGTCATGGAAATAGTACCTATTTATGATGTCGGCGGTTCGTTGCCGGTATCGCTAGAAGCATTTAGGAACCGGCCGTGTGCTTTGCCATTCGGCCACCCGGCTTATGTGCCGCCGTCACCCCAAGAGGTGGACTGTTTGGTAAAACTGACGGGTTGGTCACAGAGTGTAGCGGCGGCCTTGGTGGGTGTGTCGTTTAACCCAAAAAAAGGGTCTTCGACAATCCGAAAATGGAGGGCTAGGCCGGATTCCGATGATGCTCGGGCTATCCCTTATTCGGCTTGGCGTTTAATGTTGCTGTACGCCCGTGTTGTGTCAATTGATGATGGCTTGGCGGTAATAGATAGGCAGAGTGCGGGGGTATAAAACAGCCTGCAAACATCACTCAGGAACCACGATGTGTGCAAATAAGAAAATACAGGATATTTCAATGAAAGCGGGCATTGGCAATTATCAAATTTTAGGATTACCCATCGTCAGCCAACGGCCAATTTCTGACGTACAGGAAGCATAGGTATATGGCAGGTTTAAGTCGTAAAGCGGCCATTCAGAGGCCGACCATGATCCGCCCCTTGTCCCCAAAGCGGTCACTCAGGATGAAGTAGTTCCACCAAGAGAAACGACTCGCTTGGCATTAAACTGTTCCGATTTTCTGTCCCCGCCTCTGAATTGGGGCTCAACTCGCCGCCATAATTGTTCTTGAATGCGTTGTTTAAACCGATTATTGCATATAGATACAGAAGCTAATGAAGTTACATAGCATCCACCTGCATATGATGGCTCGCTCTTTGTACATTCGTTTTCATGTCGCTTTGTTAGCTTCGAAATCTATAACACCCAGGCTTTATAGGTTGCCTCTCTGATTTCGCTAATCACCAGGTTCGGAGGGAGGGACGGTGAAAGCCATTCCCTAACCCTATACAGTGGCTGCTATAGATAGATAACTATTCATAGCGGCCTTCAAGAGACCGTCATTAATTTCTGGCTTACGTCCGATTAGACCTTGAAAACAGTCATTCAAAACGTAAAGAAAGGTTATGGAATGGGCATTGGAAAAAAAGAAAAGCCCAAACCATTTTTAAAATATGAGCTACCATACGCAAAGCCCTCTTGAACACAATTAAGCTTCGGAACTATCATTGAGCTTAATCCAAAATCAATCACAACAAAAAAAGTACAAAAAGCGTGGCCATCTTGTTTACATTGTGAACCCTGAGCGATGTCTGTAGGCTGATTGCAAAGAACTTCGACTCATCATCTAGTACGGGTTGAAGCGGTCAGATACTCACAAATAAACCAGACTGAAAATGTAGATGTTTTCAAGTCTTATGGTTTATTTTCGTGGGTTTCTACAGGTATTTACATTCATATCAATCTTTTCGAACTTATGCTTTTCGAAGACGTGTCTTTTTTAAGGTTTCTGTCTCTCGTTAAATGCTCAACAAATCAATTGATCGTCTGATAACATTTAATGAATTGACACAACTAAGGTCTAAATTAACAATGGGAAGCTATTCCTTTAAACCGAAAACACTGTAGAAAAAAAATATTAATGAAGGAAAAAAGGCAATTATAAACCCCAAAATTAGTGCGAATTGGTATCTGTATTTATACACAAATAGTAATGTTTGACGGATTGCTTCTGTTAGGCATTCGTACTGATTTATTTTTTCCAAAATCTGTTCCTCCTTTTATTAGGACTGTATCAAATTAGGGCCGTTAGCTACCACTATTTACAAGCTCACTTAGGTGATTTGATACGGTTAAAATGCCTGAAATACTTTTCCTGTTCGGTTTAGGCTTGGCTTACTTTATTAAAAATCAATAGCCAGACCAAATACCTTTGGTTCCAACTAGTATAAATGTAATGAATTGAACCAATAAAAAAAGTAGTCCAAGCGCCAACAAGATTTTTTTCACATCATTCATTATGTTCCACCTCAGATACAAACATCCTGTCTCGCCGTAAATTACCTTATTTAGAGTAAGAAGTTGAGAAAAGCCTAGTCAGTCAATCAGATCAAAATATTTGGTATTTATACTGCTTTCCATAGCCTTATCATATAGCTATAAGATTGACACATAATTATTTTTTTGGCTTTAGGAAGGTAAGCTAATGAGCGCAAGCCTTTTATTGATGTGTCTGAATTAATATTATAAGAAGTCAGGCGCATTTGTAAAAGACTAATTACCTATGAAAACATAGGGTTTACCTATGGATTAAAACTGTAAGTAAGTTCTTAATTTCAGTATTTTTCTCATTCTTCGGATAATAAATCGCATATATCTGGCGGCTGATTTCCGGATTGCTCAAATAACGGCAACGCACATCATCGGCGTTTGCAGGCAGGCTGTACTCCGGCATCAACGCAACCCCCATGCCAGCGCGCACCAAGTTGACGATCCAATCCTCGCTATTGCTACGGTAAGCGGCGTAGAGGTTGACTTCCTGGTCCTGGCAGATTGCCCGCAGAGTATCCCTAAGTTCGCAGTTCAACCGATCCAAATAAGGCTCGGACTGGATTTCCTTGAGGTCGATTTTGCCCAAGTGATTAAAGCGGTGCTTGTTGTTAAACGCAACTACGTACTTTTCGGTATACAGCAAGGTGGATTGATAGGGCGAAAAGTTTCAATGAAGGATCTATTAACTGCAATGGGCCTCGAAAAAATCACTTTTTTTTGCGGAGTATGGCAGCAAGCGCGAGCTCTAATTACACGTACTTAGTCACTTTTATGATTCCAAAATACTGATTAAGCAATCCAAGCGGACATCTAAGCCAATCTCAGCGAAAGAGCGGTGTATTAAATCTGTTGCGGATGTCTTTTTCTAAGTTAGAAAAACCCATGCTCCATAATAATAAAACAACAGGTCTGTTACACCCTCATTTAATAAATAGTCTTAGCCTATATAAACATAGATAAACAGTATTTTACAAACCGGCATTCCCCCTATAGTATTTCTACAACAGGTACAAAAATGTTATTAAATATAAGAGGTAGATTAATTTTTCTACCGTTGCATTTAACGACAGCTTGTCATCATATATAGTCTATATCTATTAGACTATAGGCAAGCAGTATCTAAGAAGCCAGAATGACTAAATTTATGTTGTTTCATCCGTTATATCGCCACTGCGAATTAGCAGCATTAACTAAGTCTGGTTGAAGAGGATTGTTAGTCAGTGAAAAATTTTGAGAGGCTAAAAAATGAGCAAAGAAACGAAATGGGCCATCTGCAGTACTTGCGATATCAATTGCGGACTTCTTGTCACCGTTGAAGACGGTAAGGTGAAATCAATTAAAAAAAATCCGGATCATGCCCTCACGCCGAATTCGATCTGTGTCAAGGGGGCCAACGCAAATAAGTACATTACCCATCCAGACCGATTAACGCATGCGCTGAAAAGAATCGGTGAGCGCGGCTCGGGTCAGTGGGAACAAATTAGCATGAAGCAA
Source organism: Methylobacter sp. BBA5.1 (assembly GCF_000746145.1). Classification (NCBI taxonomy): domain Bacteria; kingdom Pseudomonadati; phylum Pseudomonadota; class Gammaproteobacteria; order Methylococcales; family Methylococcaceae; genus Methylobacter; species Methylobacter sp. BBA5.1. Next base: position 15,200 of record NZ_JQKS01000050.1, on the reverse strand, counting down.
GCTTTAGATGAGATTGCCGATAAGATGAAGCAGTTGATAGCCGAAGACGGCCCGGAAACAATTGGCAGCACTTATGGCTGGAGCTCTAACGCCGGTGCGGCCTCACGAAGATTTATGAACTTACTGGGGAGTCCGAACTGGACTTGGACGGGATACGTGTGTTTAGCCAATTCCACGGTGCCCAGTAAAGCGACTTACGGCTTTTGGCAGTTTCCAGACTTTCATAATACCAAATGCATCGTACTTTTAGGCCACGCTCCGGGTCCGCAAAGATGGACGGCTGAGTACCTGTGGATTAAGGGTGCCCTGGATAGGGGCGCAAAGCTGATCGTCACAGATCCACGCCGTAATAGCTATAGTGATCAAGCGGACATCTTTCTGCAGGTTAAGCCTGCTACGGACAGTGCCTATTTACTGGCCTGGATTAATGTGATCATCGAAGAAGACCTCTATGACAAAGAATTTGTAGAAAAATGGACGGTTGGTTTTGAACAACTCGCTGAAAGAGTGAAGGAATACACTCCGGAGTGGGCGTCAGAAATTACTGGAGCGCCAGCAGATAAGATTCGCGAGTCTGCCAGAATGTATGCCACTACTGGTCCCGCTGTGATCCCCTGGGGAGCAGTACCGGATCACCATGCCAATAGCACCCAGACTTTACGAGCCTTAACCATATTGAGATCCATCACCGGTAATCTCGATGTACCCGGGGGCGAACTGTTAATGGGGTACCATCCGGAAATTTCATCGGATGATGAATTCGAACTCAATGAGAGGCTATCGCCTGAACAACGCAAGAAACAACTCGGTGTTGACCGCTTTAAGCTCTTGAGCTGGGAAACACTCGAAAAGACCGGCCCAGCAATGGAAAAGGTTTGGGGCAAAAAATATTCAAACCAGGTATCCGGCGGCGCGATGGCGCACCCTGCAAGCATGTGGGAAGCGATGAAAACAGGCAAGCCTTACCGCTTGAGGGCACTTATATCGCAATGTAACAACACCTTAAACAGTTACCCCAACACCACTCACATTTACGAAGGGTTGATGAACCTGGATTTGTTAGTGGTTATGGATCTTATCAAGTCGCCCACGGCCCAACTCGCCGATTATATTCTGCCGGCCACACATTGGCTGGAAAGACCGAACCTGTTCAATTACTGGGATTGGATTCCAATCTATCAAGGGGGAGAGCAAGCAGTGGAGGCGCCAGGAGAATGTATGCACGACTGGATGCTATGGCGTGAGCTTGGCGTTCGTCTGGGACAAGAGAAGGATTGGCCGGCAAGCATGGAAGAGGCGTACGATGAACGGTTAAAGCCTGCGGGATTAACATGGGAAAAATTATCAACCCAGGTTCGGGCTTCCGCGCCTGAAATAACTTTCAAGAAATACGAACAAACCGGCTTTGGCACACCTAGCGGAAAAGTTGAACTCTATTCAAGCATTTTCGAAGAGCTAGGCTATGATCCCTTGCCTAGTTGGGTTGAACCACCGGAAAGCCATGTGAGGAAACCGGAGTTGGCTAAGACGCATCCGTTGACTTTTTTCACCGGCATGCGCGAAAACTATTGGTTTCACAGTTTTGGCCTAGGCCGATCCACTAAAGAGCTGCGTAGCCGCGAGCCGGATCCCCGCATGCAAATCCATCCGGATACGGCCTACGATATAGACCTGTCGGATGGGGATTGGGCATGGGTGGAATCAACTAGCGGAAAAAGAATCAAACTCAGGTCGTGGCTCAGTAATGACACACATCCTAACGTAGTCAGGGTTCCTCATGGCTGGTGGTACCCGGAAACAACAGGAAGTGAAGAACCTGGTGCGGCGTTATCGAGTCTCTGGAAATCGGCGGATGCGGTCATACTTCATGACTCTGACGAATACTGTGATAAGGAACAAGGCAACTTCCAACTCAGAGGGTTGGCTTGCAAGGTCTATAAAGTGGAGGATGGAACCGAAGGAACAAGTTATTCGGCTTAAACCTTTGTGGTGCGCACATGGCAATCAGGCTTAATAGTAGTTTGAAATAGAGCTTAGATCAGGTAAGGAGTCTATCGATTTTAAATCGATAGACTCCTTACCACAAACATTCTAAATCGTTATACCTGTCATGAAAATCATCGAGTCGATAGGCTGTAAAAGCGTCAACTCTTCCAAAGTTTGCGCGGAATGATTGCTCGTCCTTAATTGTAAACATAAACATGAGCTCGTGCGTGGAAGTTCGTTCAGTAATTGATCCGACTACACTCGTATAAATCAGCCTTTTCGGCTGCTTATAAAATACGGTCACGGAAATTGTGTAAAACTCAAAGAGCCAAAATCTTAATAAAAAGAAATACAGCATATGCTAATGATTTTTTTGTCCTTATTAAATAAAAAATCAGTAAAAACGTTTTGTATATCTTAGCGCACTATTTAAATTAACTTCGAGCTTGCAGACGATTTAAATATGATTGTTGGGTTCATGGCCTCGATAGGGTTTTGCAAGAAACAGCAAAGCTTCTCGAACTTGAAAAGGAGTAAAATAAGCGTGGATTATTTACATACTACACACCAAAAAAATTCAACAGCTTCCCTTCTGATTGATTCCCAGGGGCGTCATTTAAATTATCTGCGGCTTGCTGTTACCGACCGTTGCAATTTCCGTTGTACTTATTGTATGCCAAAGGAGGGAATTGATCTTAAAGCACGTGATGATATTCTGCGTTTTCAGGAAATGGAACACCTGCTTGGACTATTTTTGGATTTAGGTGTAACCAAAGTGCGCATTACCGGTGGTGAGCCTTTTGTGCGTAAAGGCCTGCCTGATTTTTTAATCAGAATAAATCAATATGAAAAACTGGAAACAATCAATTTAACAACGAATGCCTATTTTTTAGAAGATACTATTCCATTGTTTCAAAAAATAAAATCAGGCAGTATTAACATCAGTCTTGATTCGTTAAAGCGAGACGTTTTTTATAAAATTACCCGACGTGATGATTTTGAACGGGTGTGGAATAGCATTGATAAAATTCTGCTAACGGATCTGAACGTTAAATTGAACATGGTGGTTCTCAAAGGCGTCAATGACAATGAAATTGTTGACTTTGCTATGTTGGCCAAAAGTAATAAAGTTGAAGTCCGCTTTATTGAACAAATGCCTTTTAACGGCGGGCACTTTTCAAACGATACACTTTCTGCAGAAGAAATTATCAAAACTTTGCAGAATTCTTTTCCTGAAATGATCGAACATCTTAAAATGTGTTCAACTGCCCGGATTTTTGAAATCCCTGGATTTAGGGGAAAAGTCGGCATCATCGCCGGTCATTCCAGAACATTCTGTTCAACATGCAGCCGTTTAAGGCTCACTCCCGACGGCACATTCAAAACCTGTCTCTATGATCATGGCGACGTAAATTTAAAAGACATGCTGCGCTCAGGAAAAAGTGATCAGGAAATAAAAACGGCAATTAGAGATGCCGTGTCCAAAAGGGCAAAAGACGGATTTGAATCGGAACAGCGTACGCAGCAAATAATTCATTTTTCAAAAAATCATCTTTCAATGGCACAGATAGGTGGATGATGGAAAAACTTAAAAATAGATTTTTATTTTCGGAATGGTCTGGCTCCATTGGTGACTTGAGAACACTATTACCGCTGGCAGTTGCGCTTGCTGTTGGTTTCATTTCTTTTGCCACACCTGACGATCGCACTGGTAGCCGGATTGATATAAGAGTAAAAGCTATAAATTTTATTTAAACAGAGAAACATAACCCGTTTCCATTAAAACGTAAGGAAAAACTATGCAGGTTAATGTGATTTTTTTTGGTGTTCTGAGTGATGTGGTGGGGAAAAACATGTTGACGATTCAAGACACAGGCAATATGACTGACTTGAAAAGCAAGTTAATCACAAATTATCCGAATTTAAAAGACTATACGTATAGAATGGCTGTAAATCAGCAAATGGTTGAAGACAATTACCTTCTTTTTGATAACGATTCGGTCGCAGTTATGCCCCCCTTTGCTGGGGGCTGATTTTTTAAAGGCAACCATGAACCTAAATAAAGAGGAAATTCAGTATTATCACCGCCACTTGATTTTACCTCAGATTGGCAAAACAGGACAACAGGCTTTAAAAAAAGCAAAAGTACTGGTCATCGGTGCAGGCGGATTGGGCTGCCCTACTTTAATGTATCTATCTGGAGCCGGTGTCGGCAGGGTTGGTATTGTAGATCCCGATAAAGTTGCGGTTTCTAATTTGCATCGCCAGGTGTTGTATGGCTTTTCACAGGTTGGAGAATTCAAAGCCGAAGCCGCAGTAAATCGTTTAAAGGATCTCAATCCCAATATTGTTTTAAAGGCATACACTCAAAGATTGTCTCCGGAAAATGCTGTCGATTTGATTTCCCAATATGATGTCGTTGTTGATGCTACAGACAACTTTCCAACCCGTTATTTGATTAACGATTTTTGTGTTTACCTGGATAAACCTTTTGTTTCAGGATCAATAGACCGCTTTCAGGGACAGTTGAGTGTATTAAATTTTACAGATAATCAAGGCAATAAATGCCCAACTTATCGCTGCCTGTTTCCCAACCCCCCGGCACCCGAAACAGCACCAGATTGTTCGCAAAATGGTGTCATTGGCGTTCTTCCGGGAATTATCGGTAATTTGCAGGCAAACGAAGTTATAAAAATGATCTGCGGAGTAGGCGAAGTTTTATCAGGAAAAGTTTTGATGTTCGATGCATTGAGCAATCAAACAATGCTGTTTTCCATTCAACGAAACGAACAGGCTGTGCAGCAGGCTTTGCAAAATGCCCCGGATTTTGAGTCATTTGATTATGAAAGTTTTTGCAGTTCAAGTCAGCAAAAAATAAATGAAATCAGCGCTGTTGATCTGCACAAAAAATTACAAAACAACGAAAAAATACAATTGATTGATGTTCGTTCGATACCCGAATTCCAAGAGGAATTGCCGAATGCTATTCGCATCCCGCTAAATAATTTGCAGGCTAATATTCATAACATATTGAAAAACGATTGCCAGGTTGTTTTTTATTGTGACCACGGAATCAACAGCATCCGGGCAATTAGAATGCTGCCAAATCATCAAACACTTAAAAATGTATTTAATCTTACAGGCGGTTTGGTAGCCTGGTTGAAAGAGGAAAAAAAATAGAACCATGAACGCCAGAAATTATTTTATCCAGGGAGCTATCGATCCGGTTTTTATCGGTGAGCAGATAGCAAAACATAGCTCTAAACATGATATAGGCGCCCATTCTATTTTTCTCGGTCAGGTACGTGCTGATGAAAAAGTGGGGAAACATGTGGCCGGGATTGAATACTCGGCTTATGAAGACATGGCCAACCAGGCGTTTTCAAAAATTCGTGAAGAAGCTTTTGAACAATGGCCGTTAAATTGTCTGCACATATACCATAGTACCGGATTGGTAAAAACCGGAGAATTATCTCTTTTTGTTTTTTGCTCTTCCGGGCATCGTAAAGAAAGTATTAAAGCGATGAAACAGATTGTTGAAGGTATTAAACACAAAGTTCCCATCTGGAAAAAAGAAATCATGGAAGATAAATCTGTGCACTGGGTTCAGGAATAACTTTTAAGAACATTTTTATCGGAAAATGCAAGGTCAGTTGAAAATGTAATTTTTCTGGTAATTTATTCAATTAAATGCAAAAACAAAATAATAGTTTAAAAATACAAAATGATCGATATTAGTCCAAAATTCAGCACATTAAGATATGCGAAAGCCGAAGGAATTTTAACGGCTAATTCGGAAACAATAAAACGGGTGACTGAAAAAACTGTTCCCAAAGGAGATGTTTTACAGGTTGCACGGGCAGCAGGCATAACCGCTGCGAAAAATGCTGCTGCCTGGATTGTGTTTTGTCATACTCTTCCTTTGGATTGGGTGGGTATAAGTTTTGATATCGGCAAAGACACCATAAAAATTTCAGCGGAAGTAAAAGCAATCTGGAAAACCGGTGTTGAAATGGAAGCTATGGCTGCAGTTACGGGCGCGCTGTTAAACGTCTATGATATGCTTAAACCGTTAGATGAAAACATCTCTTTTTCCGATGTAAAACTGGTTGAGAAAAAGGGAGGCAAAAGCAGTTTTATAGAATATTTTGCCGAACCATTAAAATCGGCTGTTCTTGTTATTTCTGATTCAACATATGCCGGAAACCGCGAAGATACGTCTGGAAAAATCATCAAACTATTTTTGGAAGATAAAGACCTCTCGGTTCCGGTCTATGAAATTTTACCCGATGATTCAGACCAAATATCAAATCGCTTGCGGCAACTAGTAGCTGAACATTTTGATCTGGTAATTACAACCGGTGGAACGGGTTTTGGCCCTAGGGACATAACTCCGGAAGCAACGGCCAAAGTCATCGAAAAAGAAGCACCCGGTCTGGCTGAGACTATACGCCGCCATGGTAAAGAACGCACACCTTATGCAATGTTGTCACGCGAACTGGCTGGCATCTGCGACAAAACATTAATCATTAATTTACCAGGAAGTTCCAAAGGTGCGCAGGAAAGTATGGAAGCACTTTTCCCTGGACTTTTACATGCTTTCCCTATGCTGTGGGGTGGCGGACATGATGAAGAAAAACGCTGGGTAAAAAAGTGATATCCATAAATTAAGCTATTGAAATAATGAAGGAAAATATGCCTAATAGAGACACGCGTTGTTGCAACATCTGATTCTCTTGGCTATGTTCTTGCCGAAAAGACGCTAGCAACAATCTCTTCGCCCCCTTATACAAACAGTGCTTTGGATGGCTTTGCTGTCTCCTGGCAGGATGCCGAAAAAACAAGAGAAAATTATCCCGTTGTGCTACCTATTGCCGAAGAAAGCAGCGCAGATTTTCCGGTTGGAGAAAAAATAGTGCTCCATTCTGCTTACCGAATCAGCACTGGTGCAATTGTTCCTGAAGACCTGGATTCGGTTGTGCCTAAGGAGTAAGAAACTTAGTTTCCGAAGGAGATCAACTGCATTCGCAGTGGCTTCGGAGTATAACTAAATTGTCGAGTTTTTGTGACTTTTGGGCACATTAATTGAATTGATATAACAAGAACCTGCTGTAAAAAAAAAATTTCGTTAAACAGGGTTGACGGTTAGCTCCATCAGCAACTATGCAACTGGCAATATTTACCGGCCATATAAACTTAGCCCCTCATGCGGTGATGGCTGAAATTGATTGCTAATGGTTGCACTGGTGGAGCTAACCGTCAATCCTGTTTGTTGAAATAAATGCTATTAAATGAAGTAAGCAGCTTACAGACCTTCATCATCAATAATATCAGTACATTTGATGCGCGTGTACTGGGTTTTGGCGCTTGTTGCCCAGGCGTTTTCTTACCTCCAAAAGGAGTTCGTTAATTTCGACTCTTTCGCTAAGTAGCGAAAAGGTGATGAGGGTCTTTTTAACACATGCGTCAATAATAAAATGCAGAAAATTAATCAGTAGTAGGACAACACACTTGTATTGCGATTTAAAAGAAACACAAACTATTAACAATAACCCACGTAAGCAGAGTGTTGAAGTTTTGGATGGACGTTGGCTTTATCAACGCTATCGAGTTCATCTTATCTATTCTTTTCAGGCTATGGTAGTAACTTTAGCAAAAGGTAATATGATAAGTCATATCAGCAATATGGAACAAATCAGAAGTGTATCGGCAACAGTGAGTGATCATGATAGTTTCGGAGTGTTATGCCTAATAATATAGATAGCGGAAGACTTCATCTAAGCAAATCAAGTTGCGGTGACGAGCATGATCCAACAGCAATAACTGTTGATGTTGCACAGCAATTTATTATAGATTGCATAAAACCATTGGCTTTTACGAAGCAAGAACGGTTGTCTTTGCGACAATCCATTGATCGTGTGTTGGCTGAAGATATTATTGCTGAAATGAATGTTCCTCCTTATGATAATTCGGCGATGGATGGGTTTGCCTTGTGTGCCGATGATATACCTCGGAATGGGACTGTCACATTAAAGGTAGTTGGGAATAGTTTTGCCGGTCATCCATTTCTTGGGAGATGCACAAGTGGCGAGTGTGTCCGCATAATGACAGGAGCAGTGATTCCTGCCGGTTGCAATACGGTGATCCCGCAGGAGCATGTCGAAATGCTCGGCGCAGCAAGTATTAGAATTGATGGCCGTACTAGGCTAGTAGAAAATATTCGATTCGTTGGTGAGGATATTCGATTAGGACAAACAGTGTTGACATGTGGTCGACGGTTAACGGCGGCAGATTTAGGGGTGTTGTCTTCCTTAGGCATCAATAATGTTGCTGTAATGCCGCGCTTGCGGATAGCCTTTTTTTCCACAGGTGATGAATTGCAGCCAATAGGAGAAGCCTTACAGCTTGGACAGATATACGATAGTAATCGAAATGTCCTGTTTGGGATGTTGAGCCGCTTGCATTGCAATATAACTGATTTAGGCGTGGTTGGTGACGACCAAATACAACTACACAATACATTGCAAGTAGCTGCGAAAAACCATGATGTCATTATTAGTAGCGGCGGAGTTTCGGTCGGAGAGGCAGATTATATACGTCAAGTGTTGAACGAATTAGGCGAAATTGTTTTTTGGAAGGTGGCAATGAAGCCAGGACGACCATTAACCTTTGGCTGTCTAGAACAAGCATTGTTTTTTGGTTTGCCAGGTAACCCAGTGGCGATGATGGTAAGTTTTAACCAGTTTGTGCATCCGGCACTACAGCATTTAAGTGGCGAAATCGTTCGTCCGCCTTTAATTTTACAAGCGATGAACAGTTTGCTTTTAACAAAACGAGCGGGAAGAGTAGAGTATCAGCGCGGCATTTTGAGCCAGGCGTCTGATGGCGGGTTGACAGTATGCAAGACCGGTGAGCAAGGTTCTGGTATTTTACTTTCCATGTCGCAAGCCAACTGCTTCATAATCTTGGCAGCTGATCAAACCCGAGTGGAAGCTGGTGAAAAGGTTATCGTGCAACCTTTTGGTAACTGGTTATAAAGTTTGAGTAAAAAAACTGAGTTAAGTAATTACGAACCGATTAATTAAACAAAATTCTGACATGCTTCGTCCTTAACAAATACCGATGGGACATTTTTAGCGCTCAACTGGTTCGCAACAGTTAACAAAGATTGTTGAATCCGCGCCTTAGATCCCTCCGCCTACATAAATAACGACTAGCCCTTCGTTACACTCACCGCTTTCTAACTGTGCTCTTCTCGTTCGAATATCAAAAAGATGCTCTATCCCCGATAAGTGCGATTCAACCCTGAATCACGCTTATCGGGTTATTCCTGTCTCAAGTTACGATCCTCAGCGCGGTAGAAAGGGATAACGGAAGCGTTCCCTGCCAATTACTGAACTGCGAAGCACAACTATGAAGCAAGCGATTTTTCCAAGTTTGCCGCCCAACCGGAATAGCCGATTGTAGGCAAAACTGAAGCCCCGGTTTGATGCGCGGTTTCCGGATCGACATCGACACCAACCCCATTGACGAATCGGTTCATAAAATTGACCACGCAGCAGATGCACACCACATCAAAAAAGGCTTGTTCATTCCATCCCTCAGCATAAATTGCATCGACATCTGCTTTGGTGACTTGCGTAGGCGTTAGTGTAAGTTTTTTGGCGTAGCTCAATATCGGCTGTAGTTTTTTATCGACTTTAGGCGAATCAAGGTTAATCTTCATGTCACCGAATATCGATTCATCAATTCCGTAAGCGGTGGCTGCAGGCACATGAGAATGAAAACAAAAACTGCAGGAATTTAAGCCGGATATATAAGTGAAAATGAGTTCACGCTCGCCGTCCGTCAAAGGCGATTCTTCTCGCATGATGTCGTCGATGAGGTGCAAAATCATAATACCCCTTTTAGGATATTTTTGAAAAACGTCTGGTAGATTAGTCGTGCCTGGACTAGAAAGTAAAAAAGACATGTTGTTCTCCTTGGTAAAGTTGAAATTGAATTAAAAAATTAGTTAGTTTTAAGCTAAAAATCACCTCCCTAATACGATTGAAAATTATGTACTGATTGGTACATAAATAATAAAAAAATATGGCCGGGATCATTAAAATAATGATTATTGGTTTGGAAAAACAATCGACAACGCGATAGCCCCTACTTGTTCAAGATTTTCCCGGCAAGGCTTGGCAACTCCCAGCACCTGGATTCCATAAAAAGCAGCGGTTAAGTAGGAGGACAATACCTGTAGATCGCGGCCTTTAGATATTTCACCTGTGGCTTGCGCTTTTGACAGGATTTCGAGAATAACATTTTCTAATTGTGATATCCCCATATTGACGATTTCCGCAACTTGGGGGTCTTGACCTCGAAACTCCAACACTGCTTTACCTAGCATGCAGGTTTTTTGTTCGTTAATGGTTCGCTCAATCAATTGGTCGAATAACTTCCTTAATGATTCGTAGGCAAAATTTGCTTCTGGCAAGGCCTTTAAATGTTTGAACAACATGCCAGTGTCGCGGAAATGCCTAAGCGCTTGCAGGTAGAGTTCGTGTTTACTGCCAAAAGCCGCATAAAAGCTGCCCTTGCCGATGCCCATAGCAGCCAAAAGTTCAGTCATCGATGCGCCCTTGTAACCCTTCCTCCAAAATACTTCCATGGCGCTGGCGATGGCTTGTCGGGTATCGAATTCGCGTGTTCTCATAAATTTTGCATTGGCCTTTCTGTTCCGTTTGGTACGGAATAAGTCGATAAATAGCATTAAGTCAATAGCACGTTTGGTTTATGCGAGATGCGAATCCCAAGGCAATGAGGCCCAGTTTGCTCAACCAACACAGTGGACAACTGCATCTTTGAATATTCAGTATCATTTTGGGCTAAATTTCCCGTTATGCGCATTAAAAGTCAAAATCCAGCCCAAATTCCTTTTGTCCCAACCAGAAAGACAGTGATCAATTGAGCCAGTAAAAAAAGCAGGCCTAGCGCTAACAAGATTTTTTTTCACATCATTCATTATGTTCCACCTCAGATACAGACATCCTGTCTCGCCGTAAATTACCTTATTTAGAGTAAGAAGTTGAGAAAAGCCTAGTCAGTCAATCAGATCAAAATATTTGGTATTTATACTGCTTTCCATAGCCTTATCATATAGCTATAAGGTTGACACATAATTATTTTTTTGGCTTTAGGAAGGTAAGCTAATGAGCGCAAGCTTTTTATTGATGTGTCTGAAATAATATTACAAGAAATCAGGCGCGTTTGTAAAAGACTAATTACCTATGAAAACATAGGATTTACCTATGGATTAAAACTGTAAGTAAGTTCTTAATTTCAGTATATTTCTCATTCTTCGGATAATAAATCGCATATATCTGGCGGCTGATTTCCGGATTGCTCAAATAACGGCATCGCACGTCATCGGCGTTTGCAGGCAGGCTGTACTCCGGCATCAACGCAACCCCCATGCCAGCGCGCACCAAGTTGACGATCCAGTCCTCGCTATTGCTACGGTACGCGGCGTAGAGGTTGACTTCCTGGTCCTGGCAGATTGCCCGCAGAGTATCCCTAAGTTCGCAGTTCAACCGATCCAAATAAGGCTCGGACTGGATTTCCTTGAGGTCGATTTTGCTCAAGTGATTAAAGCGATGCTTGTTGTTAAACGCAACTACGTACTTTTCGGTATACAGCAAGGTGGATTGATAGGGCGAACCCAGCAATTGCACAGGGGCGCTAATCACCAAATCCAGCAAATCCGATTCCAGTTGCTGCAATAATAAAGTTTCACAGTCGATAATCAATTCAAATTCAATATTGGGAAACTCATGCTTGTAATGGGCAAAAATCGGGCTTAAACGTTGTGCGCCTATCGTTGCCATCAGGCCTATCCGCAACGGGATATTGTTCAACTTGGTAAAACGAAGGGCATCGGCCTTAGTCGTGACTGTTTCCTTGTATATCTTACGAAAGTTAGGCTCCACCAAGCGGCCGAGCGAAGTCAGCAAACAGCCGGAACGGTCGCGGATGAACAATTCCCCGCCTAATTCATCTTCCAGTTTTTTAATGGATTGCGTTAAAGATGGCTGGGAAATATAGCTGAATTGCGCGGCACGGGTAAAACTGCCGTGATCGCAAACCGCTAAAAAATAACGGATTTGGTGCATTTCCATAGTGTCTTCCTCGAACTTATATAGCCAAAACCTATTCTTCCATAGAAAGTTAGTATTTTACAAGACTTATGAGCAGAGAATAGGATTACATCACCATAAACGAATCCTATGAAAATGAAAAACCATGAAAAATGCAAAATTGATTGTGATGTACCCAACACCTGCCGATGTCGATAGATTTGAACAACGCTATGCAGAGGAGCATGTGCCGATGGCGGTAGAAAAACTGGCTGGAAAAACCCGCTTTGTTGCGTCGCTGATCAAGTCCAGCATCGGCCAGGAACAAATGCCTTTCCATCGCATTGCCGAAGTTTATTTTCCGTCAATGCAGGATTTGGAAGCCTGTTTAAATTCACCGGGCGGACAGGAAACCGCACAACATGCCGTTGATATTTCAACAGGCGGTGCGCCGTTATTTTTGATCGCGGAAGTTGAAAGTTTCGATTTTTAATCCCCTGGCAATTGGGCTATGTATAGCAGCCGATTGCCGATTTTATAATGTTATCATCAGGAGCTACGATGTTATACCTGCCACCAAACCCAGACATTAATTCCTTATCCGACATGCTGGAAAAATATCCGCGTCGCCGGGTATTACTATTTAAGGTCATGGAAGAAATCATGAGAAATCAATCACCTTTCAGCAAGGAAACGCGCCAATTACTGTTTGCTTACACGTCATATCTGAACCAATGCAGCCTGAGCTATGAATACCATAAAGCCGCTTCATTAGCCTCAGGTCTTGACGAATCCGTATTTGCAGCTTTAAAAACGAGTATTCACAGCGCAAAAATCGATAACAAGCTAAAACCGATACTTCGCTTAATTAAAAAACTCACCCTGTCGCCTAAGCAAGTTACCTATGCAGACGCTCAAAAAATCTTCGATGCGGGTTGGGATGAACATGCGTATTTTGATTCCGTCTGTATCTGCGCCATCATGAATTGCATGAACCGTTTTATTACCGCTATAGGTATTGACGCCAATTCATCCGGCCTCAATTATACTGATAAGATGCTGTTTACTTTAAACTATATCGGTTGAATGAGTGAAGATGAATTGATAATTCTGCCTTCAACAAAATACAAAAGAGGTTTTGAAGATGAAAAAGAATTTTCCGTTACCAGCATTATTCAATACGATAGCTCATGCTTGCCGTGCTATAGCTCTATTTGGATTATTGACCATTACTTTACCATCAGTCGTTTATGCACACAGGGGGGCAAATGATGAAGTCGATGCCTGCAATATTCTGGTGGGTCATGAACGGGTACACTTTACCGCCTATACTCCAACATTTACCACCAAAGAGTATTGTCAGTCGATTCCTCATCTGGGAATGACTAATCTGGTGTTCGATTATGACGGCAAAGGCCTGCGCAATTTAACCGTCGAGTTTGAAGTCACCAAAGAACCGGAAGGAACCCGGATTTTCTATAAGGAACCGACAAAAATAAAATCCGGTACGGTCAATGGCGTGGTCGATTTCAGTAAATTCGGTGCAGGTAACTATCTGGCCCATGTCGCGATTGTGCATAAAGACAAGAGCATTGATAGCCACATACCGTTTTCAGTAGGTCTCGAAGAAGAATACTCAGACAATTTACCATTAAAATCGCTATTAATCTTTGTCTTTATAGCAGCAGTTTTTTATTTAATGAAACGCGCAGCCAATAAACCTGTAGCGGGGCCATCCGATGTTTAAAACCTATTTCGATAAATTTAAAACCGTTTTGACTTTTCGCAATAGCGTGTTTATATTGCTGTTTTTTATGCCTATCTTGATAACGCTGTTAATCTTTTTTAGCGAAGATAATGACGAGTTTTCGCAGATGGGCAACACGTCTTATAAAAACGAAAAGGTTCAGTCGCGCTGCGAAGTCGGTACACGTCCGGGTGATCCAGGTGCGGATAATGGCGAATCAACAGGTGAAGGCATTAAATACAATATACGCACGCCGTTGAATTATGATCCCACAATTGCTCATCCATTGCTGATGGTTTATTCACCGGCAAAATCAAATCGGGCAAAGACCGAGAAATTGACCGGACTTACGCTAAAAGCGACGACGGCCGGATTTATAGTCGCTTATGCAGATCATCCCGAGTTATCACCTACCTCAACCATCGAACTCGGTACTATTCCGGGCTTGATTGCCAAAAAATGGTGTGTTGACGAACAGCGTATCTTTCTTACCGGGCATTCTGACGGTGGAACTGCCGCGATGGCGTTAGCGTTTATGGCTGGAACCAAACATATCCCCCATGCGATTGCACCCAGTGCCGCCGGTATCGATTATCAGGATTTACGTGATCGCAAGTGTCCGGAGCCTATCCCTGTCATGATTATGCATAGCACGAATGACCACTTGTTTCCAAAGTATGGTGTACAGTCTTCAGGTTGGTGGGCGGCATGTAATAAATGTGAGCCGATACCTGAACAAATTGAAAATGGTTGCATGGCTTATTCTGGCTGCGCTAATGGCGTAAAGACTTGGTATTGCGAAGGCGATAAACTCCATGCGCAGTGGCCGGGTATTAATGATACGTTGTTAGATTTCTTTGATTCGATAAGTCGTTAAGCGATACGGTCTACCGTTGAGAATTGCAGACTTGTTGTGTGTACTTTCTATACCCGACACCTAAACCTGCTCAGACTAAATTAACGATCCCCTCCTCACTATCGTCGCTTTGAATCAACCAGTGAGAAAAAACGTTTATACTTAACGTTAAGGCGCCTTAAATAGTGCCTGAAAGAAAACTCGCTTTTTTTCATGATTCTGCCAACTCACTGAGCCTAACTCCAGCCATTTTTCGGCGCAGGTCAGTCAATTTCCTCTTTTGGTGGTGCTCAATGGTGCAAATCCGCTATTCCGGGCGAATTTTGGCCGCACCTTTCCCGTGTTTCGTCCTTTTTTCCGCCACCAGTCGTGCCTTTAGGCCGCTTTTTTGTAAGGGCCTCGTCGTCGAGCGGCTTCTTGTTGTTCTTGCTCGCGGAGCATGGCGCCCAAACGCTGAATATTGCGTGCCACGATGGCGAGGGCCACGTAG
>NZ_JQKS01000049.1:0-20908 GCF_000746145.1 Methylobacter sp. BBA5.1 | reverse complement strand
GCGCGGCGAATTTTGGATAAACTGGAAATCCATTACACGCCCAAGCACGGCAGTTGGCTTAATATGGCGGAAATCGAGTTGAGCATCTTATCAAGACAATGTTTGGATCGGCGCATTCCGAATCAAGAGGTCTTGAAAAACGAAGTCGCTGCCTGGCAAGACAAACGAAATTCGATTTCAAAACCCATGGAATGGCAATTTACCAATCAAGATGCTCGGGTAAAATTGAAAAAACTTTATCCGACAATACAACAATGACTAAGTACTAGTACTCGGTCAGCCTTGTTCTGACGAGTAAAATTTGCGGAGTATCCATAGCGTGCGAATAGTGCGAATACCCTGAAGGGCATAAATGAATTCGCACCTACAGTTTATCCGTCATAAATACATTGACTGACTACTAGGCTTTAATCCGGGCGGCTGCGTCATATTTGCCGATAAGCGCTCTCTGTAATTCCCCATATCCGCACAGGGCAGGGCATTAATCGGTCGTGCAACCCTCCAGAGTCATATAGATCCGAGACGGCAGGAACCTTATGGTTTGAATCAATAAGGTTCGCCGCGCTTGCCGTTGTCGTCTGTTTTCCTGCTTTATTTTTGACACAGAACAAGATAACAATTGCCGGAAACCGATTCGGACAGAATCTCAAAACCCGCATCAACAATTTTCTGACGAATATTTTCTTGCTCATAAGGCGTATACAGAATTCCCTTGCGGATACCCCAGGCATTGATGCGTTCCGCGATACGGTTCAATGGCCATGGTGTGCGCGGATAAAGCAATACGTTTGCCGCCAGCGTGCCTTTGGGCTTAAGTGTTCGATGTATATCGCGCAGTGCGCCATCGACATTGGGAAAGCAATGTACGGCATTGGCGATATTGGCCGTATCAAATGAATTGTCGGGGAAGGGAAGTTCCGCGGCATCCGCGTGCTCCAGGTTAATTGATGGATTACCGGAGAATCTTTTTCTGGCTCCCGCGAGCATGGATTCGGCATAGTCGATACCTGTAATATCGGAAGCGGGCATACGCTTCCATTTTCGCCAGCGCAGCAAAAGTTCAAGTAATGTGCCGGTGCCGCATGCGACTTCAAGATGCCGGGCGCCAAAGTTAGGTCCAAAAAATCGTAATTGAGAGCCCAGTGTACTGTTATAAGCGAAGGTAAGAATAAAAAAACCGCGAAGATCGTACCACCAGGGTTCGGATGAGTAAGCCGTCGCGATTTCATCGCGTGTTTTACCCGAGGATTGTTGTTGCTGCTGTGTCATGAAAACTCCCGGACAGATGCATAAGATTTTGGGCTGAAATTATTAGCGCCATTCTAGGTAGGTTGGCTCTATTTTACAACGCTATCGATTTACAACGCTATCAATCCATTGCTCTGTCAGTGTTTTTTACACTGAAACGCTTTGGCGTCATGTGTTGATTTGTAAGGCTTTGAAATTAAAAAGGAAATTATTGTGGCACATGAGTTGCTTTATGGTTCATGCAACCTAATGCGTTATAAACTTTTTAGGAGATTACAATGAAACTTTACAAAAATATGCTTGGCGCAGCTTTTTCACTGGGTGTGGCTATTGCTCCTGGTTTAGCAAACGCTCAGTTTGGTGACTTTGTTGTCGATGAAGGCAGTGTGCCTGATACGTCACCTAACACGTTCACTGCTGATAAAGTAAACGGTTCTTATCTGGAACAGTTGACGATTAATGCTGATAGCACTTTTTCCGCCGTGGGATATGCTACTTTTTCGGCGTTCCTGAGTAACGAAGGTTCACTTGTCGTGCCTTCACAAATTAATAATCTTGAACCTGCCGGGTATTTACTCCGTGCATCTTTCGAATCGACTGGAAGCTTTGATCCCGTCGCCGGTACATTTACAGGTGGTGAAGCCACTTTTAATTTATTCGCTGATCCCAATCAGGATTCGGATATCACGTTTGGCGCGACAGCCGCTGATGCTTTCTCTATAAGTAATACAGGCGACAATTATGGTATAGGCTTCGCAACGAATGCTATCACCCTGGAAGGGATTCCCGGCGTACCAGGCGCGTTTAACTTTATATGGGACGATTTCACGCTGACTGCCGATGGTCAAAATTATTTCATTTCTCCTGATCCTTTCTATGTACAGTTACAGGCAAATGGCGATTTTGATGTGGACAATTTCGGACCGGGCACTTTCGAAGTAACCGGCGATGTCAGTGCCGTGTTTGATGTTACACCACCTGTACCTGAACCTGCTTCCATGGCGCTGCTTGGATTAGGCCTGCTGGGCTTTAGAGCAACTCGTCGCCGGGCTGTACGGGCCTGAACACCGTTGTTTGACAAGCTGATTTTATAGTGTATGGAAACCTTGCTTGGACGCATTCAAGCAAGGTTTTTTGATATTGAAATCGAAGATAAACGACTCTTTGAAGTATCCGCACCTTCAGCGCATGTTGAAGGTCCCTCTATCTATACCGTCGTATCAGTAAAAGTCGCGGATCATGTGTTTTTAACAGGCTTTGATATCGCCTCATCCTGCGACGGCAATTGTTCCTGCAACGCCATGATCAAGTCCTCAGGCCTGTTCTTTAATGCTCCCTGTTTCTGGCTGTATAGCCTATCCGATAATCACTTTTAACAGCTTTGCCTGGTTTTAAGCGCTCCAGTGCTATCTACCCTATGGCAGGCGCACATCAGCAGTTTTCCGTAACCGGTTTTTTTCAATTGGTTTTTAATTGATTCAACAAATTAACAGCGGCTTCTTTCTCCGGAAATGGTTGCTCGGACTTTTTAATGTTTTCCAGTATTTCAATGGCCTGTTTATTATTGCCGTTAACAGAATATGCTTCAGCCAGATGAAATTGGATATCATTAGCCTGAGGCGCTGATGCGGCCGCTTTTTCAAGCAGGGCTAGTCCTTCCTGGTGCTGTCCCTGTTTAATCAAGATATAGCCATAAGTATCGGCAACCGTCGCTGAACCGGGCGCCTTGTTGTAAGCGCTTTTGGCTAATTCCAGGGCTTGGGGCTTATGTTGCAGGGAATAGATACCGGCCAGATTGTTTAACGCAAGGGCATTATCGGGTTGATCAAGCAGTATCGCTTGATAATGCGTTTCAGCTTGTTCATAGTTTTGCCGCTGTAAATGGATAGCGGCCAGCTTAAAATGGATTGCATTATTCTCAGGATTTTTTTCCAATTCGCTGTTGAGAAATTGGAGAGCTCCGGCCGGATTATCCTGGACATTCATCAGATCGGCTATGATAAATAAAATCTTATTGTTCGGTGCGACTTGATAGACTTGCTGATAGGCGGCAAGGGCTTTATCAAATTTTTTCTCCGCCAGATACACATCACCCTGCAACATTTTACCAATGGCCATGGCTGGGAACTGTCTGTTTATTCTGTCCACATTTTCCAAAGCTTCCCGGTAGCGTTTGAGTTTGGTTAAATAAGCGGTTCTAAAAATAAGGGCCTGCGGCTTGCTGGGATCTATCTCTGATGCCTCGTCCAATAATTTAAAAACTTCCTTTTCTTTATCAGGATGCTCGATAAATAACCGTGCAAGCAACAGCCGGTGGTTAATATCCTGTTTATCCAGGTTAATGAGTTGAAGCAGTGTCTGTTCGGCCGACTGTCTCTGTCCATTAATAAGCTGCGCGCCGGCCAGTGTGGAAAGCGCCATACTGTTATTTGGATAACGTCCCGCTATCTCCTGACCTAACGATAAAATTTTATCGGGTTGTTTATTGGCTGCATAAAATTTACTTAAATGCTTGATTACTTCTATTTCGGCCGCGACATTTCCTTTAGTCTTGTTAAGTGCGGTCAATAATATATTTTCTACTTCCCGGGGATTTTTCTCCTTATGGGCGATATCAGCCAGCACCAGATAAGCCTTGATTGATTTATTATTAATAGCTAAAGCTTTGTTTGAATACTCTTTGGCTTTGTTCAGATCGTCCGCATCTAAAGTCAGTTTGGCCAACCCAAGATAAGCGGTCAGATTGTCTGGATCCAGTTGGATTGCTTTTTGAAAGCTCTGTCGGGCTGAAGTGGTGTCTTTTTCCAGGATTTCCAGCAGGGCTTGTAAATTATAGAACTCCGGTTCGCGCGGGTTTTGTGCTAACAGCGCGGTGATTTCAGTCCTGGCATCCGCAAGCTTATTTTGTTTGAGCAGATCAAAGATCTCAAGATAGCTTTTTTTCTTGTTGCTGTTTTCATTCTGTTGCAAAGTTTCCAGAAATGAAGAAGAACTTTCCAATTCATCCGGCTGCACTCCAATTTGATCTAAATCATTAAAATTGCTTTGCTGATTTTCCGGAAGATCATAGATTGCAGCCATGGTGGAACTCGAAGTCAAAATGCTAATGGCTATTGCAATAAGACGGCGTTTTACTCTCAGGGAATTATTTTTCATGGGATAACCTTATTCATTGTAAATAATATTATCAACGTGTGGATTTGCCAGAGCATAATCCGGCCTATATGCGATTTGTTAAGCAATACAATACTAACGTCAAATATTGTCTGCCTAAAGCATTAATTACATTTTGATTTTATATTGAGGTCCAATACGTCTCTTCGATTTGCTCATAGATCCATTGGTATAAAATTTTCAATTCAGGATCCATCTTATTCATGGCGGACTGTGTTTTTTTAATGTAATAAGGAGCTCGAATCCCATGGTAGTCAATGGTTTTTCCTGCCTGCTGAAAAATGATGCCTGATCTTTTCAGCAATCTTGGTAGGAACGGCTCCATCATTGCAAATATGTTAGAGCGCCCGGTCATATCCGTCAGTGCCGTTGCTGCCAGAAAGCAGGAAACCGCGATCAGCGAAAATGTCCGTTTCTCATGATCAGAAAAATTCATAGCATCACCGAAACGGGTCAACGCTTCTCCCGAACGTCTGCGGAAAGTGCTGTCAACTGCCAGGCGCGATATTTCGCAAATTGTTTCGCGATCTAAATTTAAGCTTTTAATAAATTCATGATCGAGGCTTTCAGAACAATATTTTTCAAATGGCAGCAAGGCTTCGCCTTTATTGCCGGTAGTCGGAACCAAGCGCACGCAACCGGCAGGGAGTCCGGTCATTTTATGGGTGATTAAACAGTGCAGAGACTGATCGTCAAATTCATCGTATTCCTGTTTATCCGGAAACCGGTCGGGGGACTCGTAGTGAAATTCATCACAATAAACATGGTATCTTATCGCGTAAACTTTACTTTTTATTAGAGGCGTATGAGCAAAATCCACAGTAAAGTATTTTTTAAAGCTTTCAACCAGTGTTTGATTTTTTTCCGACATAACACCGCCTATATCTCAAGTTATGTTTTTTTAGTGCCCCCCCCGATGTGTTTCAGTACCATGGATCTTGGTCTTCATGCCAAGCGCCTGCTAGTTTGCCCAAACCAATCACGATTTCGATTATTTTTTTTAAAACAAAAGCTTATTAGCACTTATTCAATCAAAGTCTGATTGGTTTTTTCTCAAATATCAGGATTATGTCCGCGGTAGCAGAGCGGAAATAATTTATCTGTAGTTCATACAGACAAGCGGCAATAAAAAAATATCCTTTTTCTTATATTTAACCGACATTCCGCAGCCAATTCAGCCACTACCGGAATAATATTTAATATGGAAATCACCTAATAATTTGCGAGGCGGCTCATACAAATCAAAGGGATTGCCTGTATCGTGCGGAGGCATTGTAGGGGCGGACCTACGTGTCCGCCCTGTTTCGGGTGCACAACAGGCTATCGGGGAACCGCAGGTCAAAGGCGAACCGTTGAGCAAGAGCGGACACACAGGTTCGCCCCTGCGTATTACGGTATCAGGGCATCAATCCGTAGGAATTGCCAGATTAAAAACGCCTGGGAATCAAGGAAAATGAACAGGCCGATTAACAATCGATACGGAAATAATTCTGATTGGATCAAATTTTGCCGCGGAATGTAGGATTTAATATCCGCTTTGTCTGGCTTGATGTAACTGTGGATGTTGTAGTTGTTATAGCGTTTTTATGGCATGAATTGTTCCATACGCTTATTGCCAGGCTGTCCATCAGTCTGTTATTAGCCGGAAATTGCCGATATTAAATGTCAGGAAATTAATTCAATGGCATCCGTGCCAATGCGAAGCAGACCCTATAAATAGAAAGTTTCAGGTTTTTTGAAAAATTAATCCGCATATTTGACGCTGACCCTTGTCTCTAGATCATCAATCAACTAGTATCCCTTTCTGTAAGTTAATTGATAACTTGACTCCTTATCCATGTCGCGACAAAAAAGCCAATGGAAAAAAGGGGGAAGTGAAGGCGAATTGTTATAGTCAATATAATTTTAAGGATATAACTATGCTAAAAAATATGTCACTTTTTATCATCATCATGCTTACTTTTAATGGTTGCTCCCTGAATCGCTATAAGGAAGTCAAGGATACCGATTGGGTTGGGGTCAGTTATGATGCGGCAAATACGCTGCAGCAACAAATGAGCAGACCCTTACCGAAGAACTCTTTGATTGTTGTCAGCACATTGCTTAATGTAGATGACTTGAAACAGACTTCTTCCTTCGGCCGGATTGTCGCCAATCAGATTGCTTCAGCTTTTCATAACGCCGGCTATCGAATTATCGGTATGGAAATGCCGATAGACCTTTTCACCATGGAGGAAGGCGGTGCATTACATCTTACCGATGAAGTCAAAGCCATGCTGAGACAATATAATCCAGCTGCCTTAGTGGGAGGGGTATACGCCCCAGGCAAGAGAACCGGCTATGTTTCCCTGCGCATAGTCGACCTGAACGACAGAACCATTATATCGTCCACGGATCTGTCTATACCGATGGGTCCGGATGCCAAGCTTCTACTGGAGTCCAAGGAAGTCGGTTCCAATGACATAAAGACCAAGCAATCAGGAGAAGCGGGATCGGTAAATGAAACCGATATTGATCCGCAGGGAGGATTCTAGAGTCATAAGGGATTAATAAGTCCAGGTTAAATAGCCTGGATGTCGGCCAGTAATCGGGGCGGCGGGTGTGAGGCTGTCACAATAGTAAAATCGCCCCGGTAAAGCGTGGATTGGCCAATACCCATATCGGCGGACCAGCTTATTCAGGGTTTATACGCAGTTTATGACCATGGCGATTTTAGCCAGAAATTGTCGACTATGTGCCTGATTTCAAAAAACAAGGAAACTTTTCGAAGCATCAATATCTAAGGAACATGGACGTGTTTCAGTTTTTATAGATTATGAACGATTCTTATCAGATGACACAAGGACATGGATTCATATGTGTGTCACCGTACAGACCAATTCCGGTCCTGTAGCTACAGTATTTTTAAGTTTACGGCGAAAGCGGTATTGTTCGCCTCTAAGCTGAGTCCCTGTTACGGGGAATTTCATTCTTTTTATTAACTATCAGGAGAATAGAGATGGCTTGGGATCAAATAGAAGGCAACTGGAAACAGTTTAAAGGAAAGGTGAAAGAAACCTGGGGTGAATTGACCGATGACGAACTCGATCAAGTCGCAGGCAAGCGGGATGTATTGCTAGGAAAGATCCAGGAGCGCTATGGCATTGAAAAAGACGAAGCGGAACGGCGACTCCGGGATTTTGAAGATCGCATCCATTAATCGTTGCATTTGTTTTCTCAGGAGAAAAGGCGCGGCTCGTCGAAATGAATTAGACACTTTGATAATAATACTGATCCAGGTCTAGCGTTTTATCAAAAAGAGCCCCCTTTTCAGGGACATTATGGTCAAACTCATCCTGTAGCAGAAGCGCAGTCTCGCCCGAAGCTAACAGGGTGAGTTTAAGTTTGGCGTTTTTTTAATGTCTCGTCGCAATAGAGGCTGGAAGCTAGGGTCGGCAATGGCTTGCGCAGAAACAAGAAAGCCCGCGCATGGCTGCACAATTTTCAAGAATCCCTGCCTGCATGTATAGCCGGCTGCCGGATTATGTTCGGACCTGTTCGGTTGCCGCGGGTTGAGACCGATCATTGCATTGATCCTGATCTTTGTCAGCAGAATCCAGCCATGATTAGGAACTTGGGAATTAGGAGTGACCTTGACCAATTGGCAATTCATCAGTTGCAAATAGCCAAGACTTTTAACCACCACTTATTTAAGGAATACCCCATGAATATAAAAAACGACCAACGAACGATCCTTTCACATAGCGTATTTGTTGCTCTCTTATTATCTGCCTTCATCAGTTTAACCGGCTGCAAGGAAGAGGGGCCTGCTGAAGAGGCCGGCAGAAGGACTGATGAAGCCGCTGAAAGAACCAACGAAAGACTTGAGGAAATGACTGAACAAAGACAGGAAGCGATTGAGGAGAGGGAAGAATCCATGGGGAGCGAATCCGGGTCGGTTGAACAATACCTGGACGATTCAGCCATTACCGCCAAGGTTAAAGCGGAAATGGTAGCCGATCCCATACTCAGCGCCACCAAGATCGATGTCATCACCGAGAAAGGCGTGGTCAAACTGAGCGGCGTCGTTGATTCACAGCAAAGTGTTGACAGGGCGCTGGAAATTACCCGTGGGATTAACGGTGTGCAATCGGTGGAAAACAATCTGGTGGTTACACCGGTTCCGGAATAAGACGAGGTATTTCATGCGCTGTCTGATCAGTGTTTTTATTACCTTGCTTTGCCTTTCCGGCGCTGGCGCGGCGCCGGTAGAGGATGCCTATATTGCCGGATATGCCGCCAGCATACTTCAGCGGGAGTTCAAGCTGGGCAGCCAGTCATTAAGCGTCAAGAACGGCATCATCACGATTCATGCGGATGATTTAAAAAATACCGGCCGGGGCAAAGTCATGGATGCCTTGTCGAGTATTCCGGGCGTAGCCGGAGTTGAGATGGTTGAAGGAGGCGAGCGGCTGGCGTCAACTCCTGCCGAAACAGGCGTTCATGGTACGGTACGGACGGGCGGGGAGCTAGCGTTGCAGACCGGATTCTTGCCGACAGGCCATCTGTTTGAGCGGTTACTGGCCGACCCCCGCTGGCCCCACTTTTCAGCGTCATATCGTTATACGAGTGTCAGCGGCGATTTTGAGGACACTGTCAATATAGGATCAGTCAGCTTCGGTGAAACCATACCGTTTTATCGCGGAAACTTAAGCTTCGGACGGCGATTCGCGGGACAGTGGGAGGTCGGACTTCAAGGGGGCGTCTTCAGTGATTTCAACCTCGATGCGCCTTCATCGGATTTAATCAATAGCGATTTTTACGGAGCTTTGTATTCAAGCCTGCGTATCGGCAATTTCTCGGCTTTCAGCCGGCTCTTTCATCAAAGTTCCCATCTCGGCGACGAGTTTTTGCTACGGACCCGCATACAACGGGTAAATTTGAGTTTCGAAGGGATAGACTTGAAACTCTCTTATGAATTTCCTTACGGTATTCGCCTGTATGGCGGAGGCGGCGGCTTGGTTCATAAGGAGCCACGCTCGCTCAAGCCCTGGTCGGTGCAATACGGGATTGAGTTCAGGAGTCCATGGCACATGGATTTTGCCGCCTTGCGGCCGATTGCGGCGGTGGATCTTAAAAACTACGAAGAGAACGATTGGCAAACCGATGTATCGGCACGTGCCGGCGTTCAATTTGAAAACTTGCAAGTGATGGGACGGCATTTTCAGGTGCTTGTGGAGTATTTCAACGGACACTCTCCGAGTGGCCAGTTCTACAACGATAAAATCGAATACATCGGACTGGGTGCCCATTTTCACTTTTAAACGATAAGCGTTCAAAGAATTGCGCCTGATGCAGTGCGCTTTGTCCTTAAAATGTATTATTGGTTATACCAAGGAATTTATTCGGATCCGAATTCCAATATGCCTGGCCGGTTTCTTCATGGATGGCAATCATCCTGCTCATCCATAATGTAATCGTCATCAATTGACGGCCTTTTAGGAGAAATGGAAATGCTTGAAACTTTAGCGGTTGTCTTGATTATCCTTTGGTTGCTTGGCCTGGTGTCTTCATACACACTGGGCGGATTTATTCATATCCTTTTGGTTATCGCACTGATAGTGATCGTGGTTCGTATTATTCAAGGTCGAAGACCGATTTAGATACGGCAATATTTTTTAGCTTTGCCGGATAAGTTTTAATCTTGCTTCGATTCCGCTGATATTTTAGTGCGCTCACCACATTCCCCGGTATTTAAGTTCAAGGAGTTGGAGAAAATATTAAAGTTAATGAGTCTCAGAAGGTAAATCGGCGAAACACCCAGGTAAGAAACAATCTCGAAGCGACTTGGATATTCCTCGACTCAGAATAAAGCATTACAGGGTATGTCATATCCTATGAAACAGCTCTAGTAGTCAGTCAATTTAATTATGGCGGGTAAATTGTAGGTGCGAATTCATTTATGCCCTTCAGGGTATTCGCACTATTCGCAAGCTATGAATGCTCTGCAAATTTTACTCGTCAGAACAAGGCTGACTGAGTACTAGTTTGTCTTACCGCTACGCAAGAGTCAGGAGGCTGCCAGAGAATCAATAATGATATCAAAATCGTGCGCGGTATCGTTTTAAGGGACTGTAGGGTGACAGAATCAATCGGTGTCGAACTCGGGCGAGGAGAACAGCAGCGTGATCAGAAGGTTTGGGTTTTTCATACATACACGGCATGGTCATCATACCGGCCGGGATACCGATCTGCTGCGTTCGGAACTGTTCAGCATCGAGCAACTGAAGCGTTATGCCGTCACGCTGGCCGGCCAGCATCGGATAAATCCGCGCCCCGGGCCGGACCGCTTGTTGCCGAGGTTGGACGATAATGAGCGCGTGCTGCTGGAAGCCTATGATGTGGTCACCGCGGCCGTCAATCAGGAACAGCATATTTCAGCGGCAGAGGCCTGGCTGCTCGATAATTTCTATCTTATCGAACAGCAGATCAACCTGGCGCGCCGCCACTTGCCCCGGCGATATAGCCGAGAACTGCCGCAGCTGGCGAATGGTCAAGCCGCCGGTTTTCCCCGCATTTACGAACTAGCCCTGGAGCTGATTTCTCATCAGGACGGTCGGGTTGACAGCGAAAACGCTACCAATTTCATCGCCGCCTACCAGACGGTCGAGCCGCTGAAGCTGGGTGAATTGTGGGCATTTCCGATTATGCTGCGTCTGGCATTGCTGGAGAATCTCCGCCGTGTCGGGCTGCGCATAGCGCGCGGGCGCGAGGAATACAACGCGGCCGTCATGTGGTCGGACCGCATGCTGGAGACGGCCGAAAGGAACCCGAAACAGCTGGTCCAATTGCTCGCCGAGTTTGCGAGTGCCGATGTGCCATTAACGGCATCGTTTGTGGAAGAATTCAATTCAAGGCTTCAGGTTCAGGGTTCAGCGCTGGCCTTCGTGCAGACCTGGATCGACAACCAGTTGCTCGAGCAAGGCCTCAATGCGTCGCAATTAATGCAGGATGCCAGCCACATGGCGGCGGCTAACCAGATCTCCATCGCCAACAGTGTGGGCAGCCTGCGGTTTATCAGTGCCATGGACTGGCGGGATTTTGTCGAAGCTCTCAGCGCCGTGGAACAAACCCTGCGGTCAGATCCGGCCGGTGTATACGGCAATCAGGATTTCGCCACGCGTGACCGGTATCGTCATATCATTGAAAAAATAGCCAAGGGCAGCGCACATGGCGAACCGGACGTGGCCCGCGAGGCGGTGGCATGCGCGCGGTCCGCGGCCGAGCGCATGTCGGCGGCGGAGCGCGCCGCCCATGTCGGCTATTATCTGATCGATAAAGGCCGGCAAGAGCTTGAGCGCAAGGTCGATTATCACATGCCCCGGATTGCGCGTGCTATCCGGTCATGCCGGCCGTATCGCCTGAGTATTTACCTGGGTTCCATTTTTCTGCTTACCGCCCTGGTGGCAGCGAATGTGCTGCTGTCACTGGAGGGCACGGGCCCCGATAACTGGCGGTTCTGGTTTTTTGCCGTCAGCAGCCTGATAGGGGGCATGGCGCTGTCCGTGCCGCTGGTCAATCAGTTCGTGACCATGGCCGTTCCGCCCCGGGTATTGCCGCGCATGAATTTTTCCGAGGGTATTCCGTCCGATCATCGGACGATGGTTGTGGTGCCGACCTTGCTGAGCAAGCCGCAAGACGTTGCCGATCTGGCGGAGGCCCTGGAAATACGCTATCTCGGCAATCGGGACGCCAACCTGTTTTTTGCCTTGCTGACGGATTTTAACGACGCGCCCGAGCAAACGCAGCCGGGCGACGAGGACTTGCTCTCGCTTGCCCGTACGGCCATCGAAGGACTTAACGCGGCTTATCGGGATGACAGACCGTGCATTTTTTATTTGTTTCACCGGTCGCGGATATGGAACCCGTATGAACGCGTGTGGATGGGCTATGAGCGCAAGCGCGGCAAACTGGAACAGTTCAATGCGCTGCTGAGAGGCGATAGTGGAACGGCGTTTTCCGAGCGGGTCGGCGACCCGTCCATCTTCGTCTCGATCAAATATGTCATTACTCTGGATACCGATACGCAACTGCCCCGGGACGCGGCGCGGGCGCTGGTCGGCAACATCGCCCATCCCTTAAACCGGCCAATCTACGATGCCGACAAGCGGCGCATCACCGACGGTTATGCCATCCTGCAGCCGCGCGCATCCATCAGCCTGTTCAGCGCCAGCCAATCCCGTTTTACGCGCTTGTTCGCCGGCGAGGCCGGCATCGATCCCTATACGCGCGAAGTGTCGGATGTCTACCAGGATATTTTCGGCGAAGGTTCGTTTATCGGCAAAGGCATCTATGATGTGGACGCCTTCCGTCAGGCGGTCGACGGGCGCTTTCCGGAAAACCTGATTCTCAGCCATGACTTGCTGGAGAGCGGGCATGCGCGTTCCGGTCTGATCAGCGATGTCGATCTGATTGAGGCGCATCCGGCCAGTTACGCGATCGAAGCCAGCAGAAGGCACCGCTGGATACGCGGCGACTGGCAACTGGCCGGCTGGCTGTTGCCGAATGTGCCCGGGCCGGACGGCAAGCGGCGACCGAACCCGCTCTCGCCCTTATCGATCTGGAAAATTTTCGACAACCTGCGGCGCAGCCTGGTACCGCCCGCGCTGCTTGCCCTGCTGGCCGGCGGCTGGCTGTTCGGCCCGGCGCCCGCATGGTTCTGGACCGTGCTGGTGATGGCCATCCTGTTGTTTCAGCCTTTGCTGGAGGGCGTGATCGAATTGATTCGCAAGCCGGTCGACCGCGAATGGCTTGAGCATGTTATTTTGGCCAATAAAACCGCCACCCGCCCGGTCTTGCTTGCTTTGCTGGCGCTGGTTCTTTTGCCTTACGATACCCTGATTTGCCTGGATGCGATCCGGGCTTCGGCGGCGCGCATGCCGTTTACGCGGCGCGGACTAATGCTCTGGCACACGAAGGCCTATGCGCGCCGCAATGCCCGCAAAACACTGGCCGATTTTTTTCTGGAAATGTGGATAGCGCCTGTCGTCGCGGCAGGGTTGACCGTGGCGCTATATATGGCATGGGACAGCGCCCGATGGATGGACTGGCTTGTTTCGGCCCCTGTGTTACTGGTTTGGCTGGTTTCGCCGGTCATAGGTTGGTGGATCAGTAAGCCGCTGGCACCGCCTGCCGCGGACTTGACCGCCGATGACCGGGCTTTTTTGCGTACGCTGGCGCGGCGGACCTGGCGCTACTTCGCGCAATTCGTCGCGCCGCTCGATAACTGGCTGCCGCCCGATAACTTTCAGGAATACCCGACACCGGTTATTGCCTCGCGCACGTCGCCAACGAACATGGGCATGGCCCTGACGGCCAATCTGGCCGCCTACGATTTCGGTTACATTTCCGCCGGTGAACTGCTGTACCGTACCGAGAACACCGTGGCGACCATGGAAAAACTGGAACGCTACCAGCACGGCAAGGGCTGTAACTATAAATGCGGCCACTTTTATAACTGGTACGACACGCGCACGCTGCAGCCGCTGCATCCGCAGTATGTATCGTCGGTCGATAGCGGCAATCTGGTCGGCAGCCTGCTGACGCTGAAAGCGGGGCTGGTTGAGCTGAAGGCCCAGCCGATCTTCTCGGCCAATGCCTTTCAAGGTTTGGAAGATACCTTTATGGTATTGGCCGAATACCTCCCGTTGTCATCGGCACCGGCACTGACCCGATCCATGAAAACGCTGCAGCATCTGTTCGCTTCGCGTAAACCGGACAGCGAATTTCAGACCTTGACCGAGGTCGACGCACTGCTGGAGAAAATACAGCAGGCTGGCACGGAACTGCTTGCCGCCTTGCCGGCCGATACCGAAAGCGAACAGCACTACTGGACGCAGGCTCTGGATTACCAGGTCAGTTCATTGCGAGAGGATCTTCAGACCCTGGTGCCCGATCCGCATCAGTTCAATACCATCCCGACCCTGGAGGCGCTGGCCGAATCAGGCGCGGCGGAGACTGAGACTACAGGCATTCACCATAAACAGGCCCGGGAGCGCATCCGCTTCATCGATGAACTGATCGCGCGCTGCGACAGGGTGGCCGATATGGATTTCAAGTTCCTCTACGATAATACCTCGGATCTGCTGGTCATAGGCTACGATGTCGGTGAGCGCCGCCGCGATCCGGCCTGTTACGATCTGCTGGCATCGGAAGCGCGCCTGGTCAGTTTCCTACTGATCGCGCAAGGGCAGTTGCCGCAGAAGCACTGGTTTACGCTCGGCCGTTTGCTGACCAGTCACGGCAGCGATGTCAGCCTGATTTCCTGGAGCGGCTCGATGTTCGAATACCTGATGCCGCAACTGATCATGCCCAGTTATCAGAACACGCTGCTGGAGCAAACCTGCCGGGCCGCCGTATCCAGGCAGATAGAATATGGCCGGCAGCGCGGCGTGCCGTGGGGCATTTCCGAATCCTGCTACAACCTGACCGACATGCGCCAGATTTACCAATATCGTGCGTTCGGCGTGCCCGGACTGGGCTTCAAGCGCGGCCTGGGGGATGATCTGGTCATCGCGCCGTATGCCACGGCGCTGGCATTGACTGTTACCCCCAATCTGGCCTGCCGCAACTTGCAGACCTTGGTGACTAACGGCTTTCTCGGCAGCTACGGGCTTTACGAGGCCATCGATTACACGCCGGCGCGTGTCGTGCGCGGCAAGACCCATGCAATCGTGCGCAATTTCATGGCGCATCATCAGGGCATGAGCCTGCTGGCGTTTGAGCATGTGCTGCTGGACCGGCCGATGCAGCGCCGGTTCATGTCCGACCCGCTGGTGCGCGCGACCGACTTGCTGTTGCAGGAGCGCGTGCCGAAAAAAGGCTATACGCTGCATCCGCATGCGGCCGAAGTCAGCGCGTCCGCACGACCTCCCGTCGCCGAGGAGGGCGAGATCATGCGCGTGTTCACCGATCCGAACACGCCGATACCCGAAGTCCATCTGTTATCCAACGGCCGTTATCATGTCATGGCGACCCAGGCCGGCGGCGGTTACAGTCGCTGGAACGATCTGGCCGTCACGCGCTGGCGCGAGGACACCACGAGCGACAACTGGGGTTCATTTATTTACCTGCGTGACAGCGAGACCCGTGAATATTGGTCCTGCACCTACCATCCGACATTGCGCAAGGCCGAATATTACGAGGCGATTTTCGTGCAGTCGCGCGCCGAGTACCGCCGCCGCGATCTGGACATTGATGCGCATACCGAGATCAGCGTTTCACCCGAGGACGATGTCGAGATCCGCCGCGTGACGCTGACCAATCTGTCCACTCACTTGCGGCATATGGAAGTCACAAGTTATGCCGAGGTGGTGCTGGCGCCGCAGAATGCCGACCTGGCGCACCGCGTGTTCAGCAATCTGTTCGTACAGACCGAAATCCTGCCCGGGCAACAAGCGATACTCTGCACGCGCCGCCGCCGCACGCCGGAGGAGCGGGTTCCCTGGATGTTCCATCTGATCACCGTCACCGGCACTGCCGCCGACGAGCCGTCCTACGAGACCGATCGCGCCCGGTTTATCGGCCGGGGCCGAACACCCGCCAATCCGGTCGTATTCGACGACAGCAACCGTCCCGAGGCATTATCCAACACGGATGGTCCGGTGCTTGATCCTATCGTCGCGATTCGCCAGGCGCTGACCATAGCGCCCGATGACTCGGCGGTCGTGAAGATCATTACCGGCACTGCCGATACGCGCGAAGCGGTGCTGGAGCTGATCGACAAATACCGTGACCGGCATTTTATCGAGCGTGCGTTCGAGATGTCCTGGTTTCAGAGTCAGGAGGTATTGCGCCGCCTTAACGCCACCGAAGCGGATGCGCAAATTTACGGCCGGCTGGCGACCTCGGTCATTTACAGTAATGCCTTGCGTCGCGCGGCGCCCAGCATTATCGCACGCAACCAGTTGGGTCAGCCGGGCCTTTGGCCGTTCGCCGTGTCCGGCGACTGGCCCATCGTCCTGGTGCGCATAGGCGACATCAAGCGCATCGACCTGGTCAAGCAGGCATTGCAGGCGCATGCCTACTGGCGCATGAAGGGCCTGATCACCGACCTGGTGATCATGAATGAAGACTTTTCGGGCTATCGCGCCGTGCTGCATGATCAGATCATGGGCTTGATCAACATTATCGGCAACGAAGCGCAAATGCTGGACAAGCCGGGCGGAGTTTTCGTGCGGCGCGCCGAAGACCTGGCCGAAGAGGACCGGGTCTTGTTTCAGGCCGTTGCCCGCGTCGTGTTGACCGATACCGCCGAGTCACTGGCCGAACAGGTGGAACGGCGCGTCGCTTCGAAGCGGGTCACGGAACGCAGGAAACGCTGGCGCCAGGGCTCGGTTCAGCGGCGCATGCTTACCGAGCATTTCCCGGAAGCGCTGGAGCCTGTGCGGGCGCCGGTAGCCGAGTTTGTCACGCCCTTGCCCGCGCGCGAGCTTATTTTCTTCAATGGCTTGGGCGGATTTACACAGGATGGGCACGAGTATGTCATTACCCTGGAGCCAGGGCAGAATACGCCGGCACCATGGACTAACGTGATCGCGAGCCCTCATATCGGGACCGTGGTCAGCGAAAGCGGGGGCGCCTATACCTGGGTTGAAAACGCCCATGAATTCCGGCTGACGCCGTTTCACAATGATCCGCTCAGCGATATCAGCGGCGAAACGGTGTATGTTCGCGACGAGGAAACCGGCGAATTCTGGTCGCCGACACCGTTGCCGGCGCGCGGCCGATCAGGCTACATTTGCCGGCATGGTTTCGGCTACAGCGTATTCGAACACTTTGAGACGGGCATTTACTCGGAACTGTCAACCTATGTGGCGATGGATGCGCCGGTGAAATTTGTCGCCGTCAAGTTGCGCAATGCTTCGGGGCGTGCCCGCCGCCTGTCGTTGACCGGTTATTGGGAGCTGGTCATGGGCGAATGGCGGCACGCCAATCAGATGCATATTGTCACCGAACCCGACCTGCAAACCGGTGCGCTGTTCGCGCGCAATGCCTATGGCCGCGAATGCGCAAACCGGATTATGTTCGTGCAGATCAGCGAGCCGGTGCGCACGATAACCGGCAATCGCATGGAATTCATCGGTCGTAACGGTTCGCTGGCCAGGCCGGCGGCGTTGTACCGCACGCATCTGTCAGGCAAGACCGGAGCGGGGCTTGATCCTTGCGCCGCCATTCAGTCCCATATCGAACTGGAAGACGGGCAGGAGCGTGACATCGTGTTTGTGGTGGGGGCCGGCCGCGATGTCGAGGAAGCGCAGCATCTGATTCAGCGTTTCGCCGCGCCGGCCGGCGCGCGGCAGGCGCTGGAAGCCGTGTGGGCTTATTGGAACCGGACGCTGGGCTCGGTCTATATCGAAACGCCGGACCGCGCGCTGGATGTGATGACCAACGGCTGGCTGATCTACCAGGTGCTGTCCTGCCGGCTCTGGGGGCGCAGCGGCTATTACCAGTCGGGCGGCGCTTATGGTTTTCGCGATCAGTTACAGGATACGATGGCCTTGATCCATGCGACGCCGTGGCTGGCGCGCGAGCAGTTGATCCGTTGCGCAGGGCGCCAGTTCAGCAAGGGCGACGTGCAGCACTGGTGGCATCCGCCGTGCGGCCAGGGCGTGCGGACGCATTTCTCCGATGATTATTTATGGCTGCCTTATGCGACATGCCGGTATGTCGCCGCGACCGGCGATACGGGCGTGCTCGACGAAATCGTGCATTTTCTGGAGGGCCGGGAACTGGGGCCGGAAGAAGAAGCTTATTATGATCAGCCGTTGTATTCGTCCGAAGGAGTCAGTCTTTACGAACATTGCGTGCGGTCCATTAAATACGGCTTGCGCTTCGGCGCGCATGACCTGCCGCTGATCGGTTGCGGCGACTGGAACGACGGTATGAATCTGATCGGACGCGAAGGCAAGGGCGAGAGCGTCTGGCTGGCCTGGTTCCTGTATGACAATCTCAGGCTCTTCGCCGATCTGGCCCGTAACCGGTCTGATGAGGCCTTTGCCGACATTTGCACAGCGCAGGCGCAGCAACTGCTCTTGAACATTGAAGCCAATGCCTGGGACGGCGGCTGGTACCGCAGAGCTTATTTTGATGACGGCACGCCGCTGGGTTCGGCCGGCAATGATGAGTGCCAAATCGATTCGATCAGCCAGAGCTGGGCCATTATCTCGGGCGGCGGCAACCCGGAACGCGCCCGTCAGGCGATGGAGGCGGTTGACCAGCGGCTGGTCCGGAGGGATAGGCGGATAGTCCAGCTGCTGACGCCGCCTTTCGACAAATCCGCTCTTGAGCCCGGTTATATCAAAGGTTATGTACCCGGCGTGCGCGAGAACGGCGGCCAATACACGCATGCGGCGATCTGGACGGCAACGGCTTTCGCGCTGATGGGTGACAAAGAGCGGGCCTGGGAGTTATTTGACATGCTCAATCCCATTAATCGCACCAGCGAGGCGCAACAAAGAGAACTGTACAAGGTCGAGCCGTACGTTATCGCGGCCGATATTTATGGTGCGCCGCCGCATACCGGCCGCGGCGGCTGGACCTGGTACACAGGCGCCGCCGGATGGCTGTACCGGCTGTCTCTGGAAACCCTGCTGGGTTTGCAACTGCAAGTGGATAAACTGTATATTGCCCCGTGCATGCCTGACCACTGGCAGTCGTACAAGATTCACTACCGCTACGGCGAAACGCTATATCACATCATCATCAAGCGCGTCGGTGAAAAGCCTGGGCGTGTGGTTCGTATCCTGGTCGATGGCATTGAGGTCAAAGAGCCCGGCATCATACCCGTAGCGGATGATCGCCGGTCCCACCAGGTTGACGTTGAGGTGGGCGCCGATTAAGCCGCGGCAACCGCTCATTTTCGCCCAGGCCAGTGCAACGGGCGCTTTCATTCAGCTAAAATATAGCGTCCGATTATAAAGACGGGTAAACTCGCCTGCGTCGAGGCATGGATTATCGCGGGATCCTGCCAGACTTTGGATTTGGGGAATAGTAGAGCAATAAGATTGGAACAAGATTTAGCAACCGATTTATTAGTGCTGCAGAGCCATCTGGACGGCATGATTGGACGTGTTCAACAAAACAGCGCCACTTTGCGCAAGTTTCAGGCCTTCGAAATGGGCTTGTTGAACCTGAATACGCTGGCGGATGTGATCGACCACTTGCTTGAGGACGCCAGGGTTTATTTTGATCTTGACGCGGTCAGCCTGTGCCTGATCGACGAGAAAGGCGAAATCGCCGCTATTCTGGACGAGGATGGTTACGCCAGCCGGTCAAAAAAAGGCCTGATCCTGCTCGATAACAAAGAACTGCTGACAAAACTGTTCGGTTTTGTCATTCGCCCCTATATTGGCCTCTATGACCGGAAAATTTGCGCCGGTTTGTTTAGCCATGGCCAGAAAGAGCCGGCCAGTGTCGCCATCACGCCGTTAAAGCGCCGGGGGAAATATCTCGGGACGCTGAATCTGGGCAGTTACCATGCGGACCGGTTTGCCGATACCATGGCGACGGATTTTGTCGAGCATCTGGTTTCAGTCGTCGGCGTCTGCCTGGAAAACAATCTGAACTTCGAAACAATAAAGCGCACCAGCTACATCGATACGTTGACCGGTGTCAATAACAGACGCTTTCTTGAACTGCGAATCATCGAGGAAATAGATCGCTGCCAGCGCAACAAAAGCTCGATATCCTGCCTGTTTCTGGATATCGATTTCTTTAAAATGGTTAATGACCAGCATGGGCATCAGGCCGGCGATCTGGTTTTATATCTGGTCGCCAATACGATAAAAAATCAATTGCGCAATAATGACGTACTGGTCCGTTACGGAGGCGAGGAATTTGTCGTGTTATTGTCGGAGACCACTGAGGCCAGGGCTATGGACATCGCCGAGCGCATCCGTAAAGCGATCCAGGCGCTGGTGATTGAATTTAATGACCTGTCAATTCCCGCCACCGTCTCCATCGGCTTGTCTACCTATGTGCCGGATGTGCCCGCCGCGGCCGGCGATATCGCCGGCCGCCTGATCAAATCGGCCGATTCGGCCCTGTACAAGGCCAAGCGCCAGGGCAGGAACCGCGTGCGGAAAGGCAAGTTCATGGCCGTCGGTTCCAATACCTGACCTAACGCCGCTTAGGAATGGGAATGAAATAAGACCCGCAAATGAGGCAGGATTTCTGTTCCTGTTCAACGACTTGTATGATTAAAACCAAGCAACTTAACGCGTTTTCATTAGAATAGGAATTCTAGTGAAAAAAGGCTGAGGTAGACCGACACGACTTAGGTGTATTTAATAACATCGTCATGCAGCAAAGATCGCTTCAGCCTACTTTTTAAAACTCGAACAGTTGTCAGGAACACGTTGTGATTCCGTATTTTACAAGAATGAGTGCTAAAGGTAATTATTATGTCAGACCCTATAGAGGTTCAATCAGCGCCTATCAAAAAATT